>JAGCOT010000143.1 GCA_017645365.1 Neisseriaceae bacterium | reverse complement strand
ATAACTTTGAGCGGTTTCAATGGCGGATAATTGTGATTTTTGATGGGCGATTTCTTGGCTTTGTGCGTGGGCAAGTTGTTTGGCAGAAACTGAACCGAATGCGGTTTTAATGGTGTCGGTGTCGGCAATTTGCATACCTTGACGCAGGGTTTCAGTCTGCCCATTTTCGTGTACGAGTTGAACATTTTCATCTATGGTGTTGTTGGAAGAATAGGCTACGGCATTGCCTTTATTTTTGCCTGACCCACTAATGCCTAATGTGAATCCACCTTGTGTGGAATCTATTTGGGCAAAATTATGCGAACCATGCTGACCAAATGAAATAGCCATTTCATTGGTATTAGTTTTGCCAATGGTTAAACCTTTTTCTACACCTTCATCAAATGAATCAATATGCGACCATGTGGCTGTATCACTAATCTTTTCTAATGCTGAAATATTATCACTGATGGTTTGTTTGGCGTTTTCAGTTTGTGATACGGCTGATGATATTTTCATTGATGTTAATTCTGTTTGTCTACTACCAACCATTAAATGTGAGGCATTGGCTGATGTGGCATTCCCATTAGTGCTGGACATTAGGGCTCGTGCAATTTGTGCATTATAAGATTGTGCATCATCAGCTGATTGAGTAACCGCACCTTCGTTAATATAGTCTCTACCCCCCATTCCTGCTCGTTGGGCGAGTTGGGTTAAGCCGTAAATTGAACCACCCAATAACGATAACATAATCAGAGGCACGCTGGCAGTGAAAGTTGAAGCAGAAGCAATGCAGTCTTGCACACCATTGAGAATGTTGTTTAATACTACTGGCGAATAGACCATCGCAGGGTCTGTGCGTAATGATGAAACTAAATTGGCTATCGAATTTTCAAAACTGCTTAATTGATAATAGGATACGGCGATACTAATCGGTAACCATGAGTTAATCCATACAGCAAATAATAAATACGATTTAATTAACCTCCAACCTTGAAAACCCATCGCCATAATCACAATTATCATAATCGGCGACATCACTACATAAATAAACATTAAAATGTTCATTCCATAATGCATGTAATGTGCAAACATGGACGCTTCACCTGCTGCATCAATTGCTGCTTTACTGCGTGCATCAAGCATAAGCATTTCAGATCTGGCACAGTTTTTATCACTTTGTAAGCAATTTAATAATAAATTACCAAAAATCATATTGGCTTGAATTTCGGCGGAGTTGATATGTTCTAACGCTATGGCATTGCCAAGCAACATGGTCGATGGAATTGTTCCTGTTTTTTCAATATCTTGGTAATGCACATTGCCATTTTGTTTTTCAGTGGTTTCAATAACTTGATTTAAGAATTTTTCTATATCTTGAATGGTGGTGGCAACACTGTTGGGATCTTGCTTGCCTGTTAAATTTTTAATAATTAAATTGGGAAGTTGATCGAGTTCTATTTGTGTTGCCGTTGCTCGCTCGTCATGCTTTTTGTGATCTTTGGTGCCTGCTGATGTTAATGATAAATTACGAGTTTTTGCCATGCTTTCGCCAATTTTTGAATACTCTTTATCTGTCAGTTTGGTAACATTTTGTAACATTTGTGCATTAATCACTAAACCTGCCAATGGACAAGGAAGATTATATGTGCCAATGCTTAATGTTTCCCCTGTTTTAGGGTCGTTTTTGGGAATTAAAATATCTACATAACCTGATGGGTGGCTATCTGCTAAAAGCCCACGAATACCACGCTTACCTAATAATTCCGCACCATCATTCCAACCGCATACACTTTTTCCATTTTCTGTTTTGGTTGCAGCACGGATATTCTTCATAATGTATTGGTTTTCTGGCAGATTCCATTGGTTGCGTAATTGTAGGACTGTTTTCAAAGGCGAAAAATACCCTTCTGAACCTTGAATTAAATAACCTGCATTTTTTTCTGGTTTCTGCATGGCAGTGTCGTATTGTTCCGTGAGTATTTTGGCTGTATTGCTCATCAATCCTAATGGCCAAGCAATGCCAATCGGCACATTGTCTATTTTCTTTGATGGAACTGCTCCGATGACTCCGCCTGTAACTTTGCCAGTTTTAGGGTCTAAATCGTAATACGATGCAACATAAACTGTGGTTTTGATTGAAAATAATACAGTTACAACCACAAAAATAACGATATAGTTAAATACTTGCATATTGCGATGAATGACTGTGGCAAATGCCATTGTGCCTATGGCAAGCATGCTGGATAGCAATAATGCTCCTGCAACTCCTCCATTGCCAAATAATGTCGCTGCAACAGAAAACGCATCTGCAACAAGATCTTTATCACCAACTACCCAAATAGTCGTAATACCAGCATCACCTTCAACTTCGCTTTCTACTGCCATTTCAGCGTAGGCAAAAATAGGTAAAAAGAATAATGACAACAAGAACCAATGGACAGCCTGAACTCTTTTACAATTAATGAAAGCGTTCAAGTATGCGTGAATTTTTCTTATTAAAAGACTTGTCATCATTCTTCTTTATTCCTCGTATGTGTTCATTATTAAGATTGTTTCGCCAGTTTCACTGTTTCTGCGATTAAATCAGTTAAGGTTTTGTTATCGTGTAGGCTGTTTTGCAAAACTTGTTTGGCATCGTATTCAAGTTTTTGTAATGCCTGCTCTTGATTTTGCGATAAATCAGCGTGCTTTTTATTGCCTAATTGGGTGGTGTAGGCTTGACGAGTTTCTTGAACAATGGCTTGGGCTAATTTTGCTGCCAACTGTTTGGCATAAAACTCGGAAATCGTTTGAGATGTGCTGATAACGGCAGTATCGGTTAATTGTGCAACTTGGCTTAATATTTCTTTATCCAAAGGTGATAAAGAGTCAAAGAATGCTCGTCTTGTGCTATCTAATTGCACTGCTTTGGGGTTGCGGATATAAGCAATAATAGAATCAGGTTCGATTTTGGTTGCGATTGAGGCACCCATACTATCATTATCACTTAATCCAGATTGTTTGCCTAACAGTAGATTAATCACATATCGTTTAGTGCCAGACCATGAATTTTGTTTGTGTTGCACATTTTGACATTTGTTGGTTTGGGTGGAAGAGAAACCGTCCGCACACGATAAAATAGTAAATTCACTACCTGTGGGTGAGCCATCTACTAAATGTTGGAAATTCCAAATCGCACCAACATAAGTATCGTTATTCTCTTTATTACTTCCTGTGGTTAATATATTTGTTCCAATCAAAGACATGGCAATTTTGAAAAATTCTTCATCACCACCAAAAATATCGGTCTGTAAATTGTCAGTAGAGAAGACACCAGCAGAAATATAGGTATTCAATAGATTATTACCATATTTCGCATCTTTTGCATCGGCGTTGTCATCACGATTGGCTTTGGGGTTGCCTTGTGTTTTTATACGAGAGTCATGTAAGTCTTTGCTATGCCCCTCATTGGCTTGTTGTAAATTTTCTGTTTCAGAAACAGAATTTCTATTACTTGGATTCATCTTGCCTGAAATCCAATCCACAGCTTCACTACCTAATTGGCAAGTATTGTAAGCATCAATACTGACTTTTTGAGTTAAATCCTGTAAATCATAATAAATTGTTCTGCACGATGGGCAAACATTTTCCAATGCTAAATTCAAGGCATAACCTGCGGCATTAGAAATAATCGCTCCCATTGCCTGTTTAATGTTTTCAGTGGAAATCAAAGAAAAAGAACCGAAATACGCATCAATGCCACCACAACCTGCTTCAAGACGCGGTGGGTCAAACGCAACAATTTGTATGTTTCGAACAGGGACTCGTGCATTGAGTCCGCCTAATGATGCTGTGTATGCACCATTTACTCCGCCTTTACTAAATTCAGGAGTAGTGGCATTCCACATGCTATCCATTGCTTTTGCAACATCAACTTTTGCATGAACTTCGTTACTATGATTGGGTGTTACACAAAACAGAGCAATCGCAAAAGAAGTAGCAACAATATGTTTTTTCAGTTTCATCATGATTTCCCTTATCAATAAAAATGATTACAGCAGAACAAGTTACGGCCAGCAGCAATCTACCCAACGCCAAACCATATAAGCGGCATCCTTGTCGTTTTTAGAAGTAATTGCTTCGTAGGTTGCGGCAATATCACCTTGTGAATTTTTATTTGCTCCCCAAGTTTTTTTGCTTGCACCAAAGCGATGAGAGCATTTAGTGTTAGCTACACCTAACCAATCCATCACTTTGCCCGTAACGCCATCACCAATAGCAGAGATAACTCCGCCGATTGACGCAGAATCACCTTCAATTAGGTCGTAGGATTTTTTTGCCATGCCCAATAAATCCACATCATCTGATTCTTGGCTTTCTTTATATGGGAATAACATGGTGAATTTGTAATGAGATTTCTTCGGTGCCAATAACACAGGAGTTGGACTGCACAGAGTTAAATCATTACCTTCATGCACGGTTGATTTAGAAGCATAACCACCAGTTCTGGCAGATAAAAAAATGGAACGCTCTAATATATTGTGAGTTGCCGATAGCGTATCTTTGGCTCGTGTTTGCCCTGTGGTAGGTAGATTGTCTTCAAAACAACCGCCTAACCAATAACCTAAATCATCGGCTTTCAATCCAACCCCTGTGGTATTGGCTGCACAAGACAACGGTCGCAAGGCACTATTGACTGTATTGCCAACCGTGCTTAATGCTCCTTTGGCGAGTCCTTCGATTGGGTCTAATAGCATGTAATACTCTGGATAATAAAGATTCATCAATAGACGAGTCTTGTTTTTACCTCCCCATTTAGGATTAAATCCTGACGCATTCCATGAGAAATTGGTAATCGATGTTTCTAAACTTGAATTTTGTGCCATATCCGCACAACGAGTTCTTAATGCGGAATAGACGGTTTTAATTTCAGTTGGCACTGGCCATGAATGGAAATGCCTAAAATTATTACCACCTCCAAATTTGTTAGCGGCTGCACTGGCAGCATCTGCAACCGCACCAGGCAGTATGCTCTCGTTGCCTGATGTTTTACGCACTAATTTACCAAAGGTTTTGTTGAGTAGTTTTAGTTGCAAAGTAGCTTTCATACCTTGTGTGGGAGAACATTCAGGGTGCCTTACTACTTCAACAATACGAGCAGGCTCCCAATAACCAGTTGGTATGCCATAGTATGCAAATGGTTCTTCACCGCATTTACACCAACTTGCTGTATGAGCACCTGGTGGAGCTTTAACGCTATCATTGCTACTTTCTAATGTATCCACACCGCCAATACGATATGGAAATACACTGTCCCAGCAAAAATCCCAAATATCTAAATAATTACCTTTGTCGCAATTACCACCTCCACCTAAATTACTTAAAGTTGAATTTCCTGTAAAAGAACCAACAATGCTTGCAATATTCGATGCAGTAGAAACACCAGAAATAATATTCTGCACGGTATTTGATGATGATGAACTTGAATTATTGGCTTGATTGTTGCTGTTATTCACAGAAGCAGTGTTAGAACCTTGCTGATAAGCTGATGCTTGTGCTAACTGTGAATCTGCCCAAGCATAAACAGGAATTTTTTGACCTTGATAGTCCATTTCGCCAACTTTTACGGCTTTGCGTTGTTTGTTTTGTTCGTCATTCCAGCCGTCAGGCAAAATTGCACGCCTGCCATCTGATGAAACGCCTAATTGATAACCTTGTGTATGTAAGGCGATTGGTTTTTTGGCTTTATCTAATGAATAGGATTCACATTCTTTTTTTGTCGCAGTCGTCCAATCGCTCCAGCTATCTGCATTAGGGCGTGTGGCTTTGCGATTACATTCATTGGCTTTTTTGTAATAGGCAATTTCTTCATCATTCATACCAGTAAATTGAAATTGACTTTCAAATTCACTGGTAATGCTAACTGCATCATTAAAACCAGGATTCATAGGAGAAACAACAAGATTGTTATTTCTATTACTGCTTTGGTTGGCAGTATTCGCATTCGTTGCTGCTTGTTCAGGGGCTGCACAAACGCCATTAACCATAAAAGTGGTTAGTAATATGGCGGTTATCTTTTTGATTTGCATTTGAAAATCCTTTCAACAAAACATCTTGTTCAACATTATGTTGCTTACTGTCTTTTATAAATACGGCGTTCGAATTGATTGCCTTTTTTAATAAGTAAAGTTGGTACAACTTGCACGGAAAGCCTTTCAGCGATACCTTTATCCAATGGTAGTGCAATACCATCTGGCAATTTACCTTTTTGTGTATAAAAAATAATTGCATCAGCATCTTTTTTAAGAATTTCATTGGCAAAATTCACTTGCCAAACATCTCTTCCATCGACTATTAAAATACTGCCGCCGTTATCAGTGTCATTACCCAAGATATTGATTTTTGTACCTTTGGGGGCAATCACTTTTTTGGTTTTAGGGTCAATAATGTCTTCTGGCAGTGTGTAGTATGGTGTAAATAAATCGGTTTTATCCGCTTTGGCATAAGGCAAAGTTATTTCGCCTTGAATTTTTTGTTGCACTAAATTGGCGTTGTAGTTATCCCATTTTTCTTGATTTTGAATGGCGATTCTGCGTGTTTGTTCACGCATATATTCAGCTTGATCAGGCTCTGCTACTTTCCATTGACGAGATAATGGCATTTTGTATTGATGGCGTTCAATAGCAGCAATGGCGTTGTTGATATTCAAACCACCTTGTGCCATATACCAATTGCCATCAGCGTTTTGATGTAAAACGGCTGGCACTTTGCCTACATTGTAAGCACGAAACGCTTGCGGATAAACCATTACATGTGGCATTGGCTTCTTGGATTTCATATAACGCTGTGCAAGTTTTTTCATAAAATCAATGCTGTTTTTGTTTTCTCCACCAATAAAACCTCGATAGACAAATAAAACATCATCTCTGCCAGAACCTTGATCCAACAGCCGAATTAAATCGTTTTCAGGAATAGATTGTGAGATAAAAATCACCGTTTTAGCTCGATTGGCTTCTTCCTGATTATTAAGTGGCTTGTTCTGTACTTCTGTCCATTTGATTTGTCGCTTTCTTTGTTGACGATTACTATGACTTTGTTGCAATAAGTCGTCCAAAGTCGGCTCTGCTACAACGCTACTAAAAGATAGGGCGAACAATGCCATACACATGGCTTTCTTGATAAACGCCCCAGTAACGAGAGTCGTAGGATTTTTTGCTTGTGCCATACAAAAATAATTCTCCATGTTTTAATGTATAAACCTTGTCCCAATGTGTGATAGGAAGTTTTAACCTTTTTGCACCATACACAACATCGCCAATTTGCTTGCCGTTAATCTTGACAATGCCGTTTTTAATTTCAACGGTATCACCAGCAATACCAATAACCTGCTTACCAATAGTTTCCCCATCAGCCACAAACGGTTGCATATGAACGGCTTTGCCGAAAATCGTATCACCACGCTCGATTGTTTGTTTTTGCCACTTATGCCAAAAATAAAATCGATGTGATAGGCAACCTGTTTGGTCGTAATACACTGCAAAATAATTTGGCAATACATTTTGAGTTACAAGCAATAAAGCCATCACAAATACTGCCAAAGCAAATAAGCTCCAACGCTTTTGGTAAAAACGCTGTTTCAGGTTGCCTGAAAAAAACTTACCTTTCATAGACACGTTGTCCCTGAAATTTTGTGTTTCAGGTTACATGAATATTGCTTTCAGGCAACCTGAAACCATTTATCAATCAATATTCTGGCAGTGCATCTTCACCAAAATATTCAACTGATGAAACGCTCACTCCTTTACCTTCCATATATTGTTTTACCGCATCGGCTCTTTCTTTCGATAATTGCAAGTTATCGCTTTGAGAACCTCTTGGATCCGCATAACCTCGCAGTTTTACCTTTTGGGATTCCAGTGAAGTTGCAATTTCCGCTGTGCCTCGTGGGGTTAAAGTTGATGAAGCACTGTCAAAATAAACATGACGAATCTCACCATTTTCAAATTCAGGCAAAACAATGCCTGTTGCTGATGGTTGATAAACACCAGCAACAATAACAGGCACTTCGCTATCGGTATAATTCACCACATCAGACACTTGTATCATTGGCATATTTCCTAAATACTGCTGTGGTTGATAAACAGTTTTAGGTGGTTCATGCTGCACGCAAGCGGTGATTGCTAATGCGGATACAATCAATGCAAAGGATTTATTCATTTTTTCCCCTTTTTATTTCTGTATTTATTGGTTATTTGCTTGTGCTGATTGATTGAACATTCATACACACCACTCCCAACGCCACAGATGCGAGCTCTTTCTTCTATCGCTTTTTCTTTATTTTCTTTTGATAATTTCTTATACAAAGGTTCGGCAATTTCGATTGCTTGTCTATAACTTAATTTAGGTCTATCAGCCGTAGATTTAGCCAAAAAATCCCTTGCGTCTTTACGAGTTGGCGTGTATGTAGTTCGTTTGCCATCACGACTTTCTTCCACACTCTGCGTTAGCGTATAAAAGATTTCAAAATCTATTGGTTCTAATGGTTTGTTTGTATCTAAATAATAAGCAAATAATTTATCTGTACTTCGATTATTACTTACTAAAAAGCTATCTCTGTGCCACCAACCTTCATTTCTTCTATCGAAACAAATATAAGTGGGATATTTGTCATTTATTTTTTCTATTTCGCTAAAAGGCAAGCCTCTATTCTTAGCATTTGAAGCTTCTGTATTAAATGCATGTATAGACTTTATCGCAGTCTCTACATCGACTCTTGCTTTTACCCATTTGCCTGTGCATAATTTTTTACGATTTTTATTTGTTTTAATATCAGCAGGACAATTAGAAGTAATATCTAATTGCTCATAACAAGCAATCGGTTCGTAACTTTCTGCACTTACCGAATTACTGGCAATCATCAAACCAACTACACACAAAGCTAATAATTTGTTTTTCATATCAAATCTCCAAAATTTGTTAATGGGAGTTGTATTTTAACTTTGTATAATCTCCGAGACTAACGCATTGAGTAACTTTACTAATAACTGATAGTCGCCATTGGTATATCCTGCATTGGTTGCATATTTACCGCCAATACCAAAATGAGGCGTAACATTTAAGCGGTAACGCTTTGCTAATAATCTTCCACGCTCAATTCGTTTGCTTGTTGCAGGTTTGTTAAGTGCGGTGTGTATCGATTGTTTTGGCAAACCTAATCTTTGCAAAATTTCTACCCATTCTTGCCAAGAACGAATATTTCCTGCTTTGGTGAAAGCGATTTCTAAAATGCTTTCTAATTTCTGTGGTGCTAAATCTCTCACCACATAAAACGCATTACTTGCCAAGTCCAAGCGTTTATCGCCAAAACTCAACGGCACATACACAAATTTGAACGGATTGGGTAAAGTCTTACCCCAATCCCCCATACCTTTCCATGTCTCTTTGCAATAAGGACAGTTGAAGCTTAAAAACATAAATACTCGGTATTTGTCGTCAGCAAAATCACCGATTTGCATATATGGTTTTAATACTCCACCTAATGTGTTGTCGTTATTGTTAGATTTTGCTGGCAAGGCGTTGTCCGCCAAACATAAAGCTGGCGATAACAGCAACAGGTGAAGTAATTGTCTTCTATCCATTTGTTTATCCTTAATCCAACGATGAACCTAAACCCATGCTGTTTAATTCATCATTGTTTTGATTCACAGATGACTGATTCATATTCAGTGATTGTTGGTTTTCTGGTATTTGGCTTTGTTGCCTTTTGTTATTCAAAGATAAAGATAAATCACTTTCAGATAATCCTAATTGTTGTGCTAACACAAATGTTATATCCACACTTTCAGGCAAACCTAAAACTGCATTCGATTTAACTACTAAAACACCGTTACGAGCTTGTTCATCAATATAAGCATTGATTTTTTTTAGATCATTCAGTGCTTCAACATTGTTAATGTTGTTGCTGTGTTTAATGAAATACGCATTGATGATTAAATCCGTATCGGCAACAGCAATATTGCCGTGTGTGCCTGATGTTTTGAAAAACATCATATAAACACCTAAACACAATGCAATAAGTGAAATGCAAATAGCAAAAAACGAACCAGCAACATCTCCAGAATCATTGTTATTGGTAGCTTGAACATTATTCAGGCTACCTGAAACATTTTCTGGCAGACTTTCAGGTTGCCTACTCTCATTATCAGGTGTATTGCTATCATTCATTGCTGTATGACTCTTAAAAAGTTGCACCGAACAAGAGTTTTACCGAAGCAATACCAACGGTAAGTAATGCAATAATGCCAACCATTGACCATAATAGTTTTGAATTACCACTAATCATACCAACAGCAGCACCTGCAACCGCCAATAAAACCAAAACAAAACCGCCAGAACCACCTAATATATTCATGATGAATTTGACCATTTTGTCAAAAGCACCTGCTTCACCTGACGCACCTTCTTCATACGCCCAAGCAGGAAGCGACATGAGTAATAAGCCACCTGAAACAATGGCTTGTTTGTGCAAAGATTTAATCTTTTGTATGGCTTTTATAGACATTTCATACTCCACTCATTTAAGTTAATTAACATCAGAAATACTTTGTTCAACTTGTCTTTGTTCAAAATCATCAAAAGTTTGAACAGCATTGTTTGCTGACGAATCATCAGCATTCAGGCTGCCTGAATTTATTGATTTGGGCGGTAATATGGTTTTGGTTTTGACCGCTTTGCCGCGTGGGGTACCATTTGCCCAGCGTGCTTCGGAAACTTGCGTGAAAGTATGCGATGGATAAATCAAATTGCCATTTTCATCTTCATGTGAATTTACCCACACACGCATAATTTGTTCAGGTTGCCTTAACGGTTTAATCACTCGTCCTGCTCCTGCCGAAGTAGGAATATAAGAGGGCACTACTGGCACAAAGTCTGCTACTCCGTTGTCGCTTGTGTTGTAACCATATTGTGATGCTTTATTGCGACTGTATTTATCTGATGAATTGGCTTTTCTGACCCAATGGTTTTTAGCGTCTTGTTCAGGCGAATAGTTGTCGGTTGCTATATATGCTGCACGAATACCAGTGCAACCCATACCAGTTTCGGCATCGCAAGAAAGTTTGGTTTCGCCAATCGAGAAAAAACTGCTACATGCGGATAAGGTTAAAAGAGCAGTTATGCTTAAAGTCATTTTGGTTAGATTCATTAGTCTTGTCCTTTGTAATCAATCGCAATGCCTTCTGTTAATACGATCTCACCTTTGCGACCAGGATTTACTTCAATAACAGGAAAGGTTTGCTGGGCATATTGCTCGTAAATACCTGCAATGCGTTGGAAGGTATCGTTAATACCTGACGCACCTTGTTGAGCTATGGCATTTGCCATGTTGCTACTGCCATTATTCCCAGTATTCACGGTTACACCATTGTTATTACCAGTAGAACGACCATTTTTAAAGTCATAATTACCAGCTGCTGCTACTAACATATTGCCTAATGTTTGAATCGCTCCGATTTTGACCATTTGAGCAATGACTTCGCCATTTTTAGACACTAAACGACCTCGCAAACCAGGTTTGCCATCTTCACCAAAAACAGTGCCTTTAAGGGCGACTTCGGTAGTTTGTCCATTGCTGTCAATACAAGACATTTTTTCAGTGCGTAAAATAGCTCTCTCATCTGCCATCTGACCGTAACCAACAGCAACGACCACACAATCTTGCAGATTAAATTCATTTTTATTCGGCAAAATGGCTTTGCCACGAATACGCAATAGTGTTGGCATCAAATCACCACTACCACTTGCACCAGTGGCGATGGCATTGGTAGGAGCATTCATGCCTGCCACTGATACAAATGAAATGGTTGAACCTACTGGAAGATAGTTTTTACCTGCTTCTTTCGCCTTTTGTTCCGCCAGACCTTGTGCGTCTTGGTTGGTGATTAGTGTTTTGAACACTTCTTTCTTTTCTTCATCATCATATTCACCACCAACACCTGCTAATGGTGCTTGTGGATTAGCAGGATCCGTAAACGGATCACCATCAGAAGTAATTCCTGACGCAATATCATTGGCTTTTTCTTCGGCGATAATGCGGCGAATATCATCTTCGGAAATGTTCATTTGTTGCTGTGGCGGTTGATACCCCGCAAACATTTCTTGCAGGCGTTGCTGATTGTTGATTTCCTGCTGATCAAACCGCATATTCAAAGCTTGAATGCGATTGGCTAATTCTTCCAAAGTTAAATTGCGTTGGGTTGCATTCAAAACTTGGGTTTGTTGTGCAGCTTTTTTTGATTTCAGGGTGCCTTTATTCACATCGTTAATCACTCCACCGATTACTAATAAAGCAATCACTGCTGCTAATCCACCCAATATGGCTTTTTGTTTTTGCTTCCCATTCATGTTTTTGAATTTGTCGCTAAACGCCATGATTATTCTCCCTTGATAACCATAATCATCACATCGGTTTTATCGCCTTCGTTTAGTATTGTTTTAGGATAGAACGATACGGCTACAACACGAGTATCGGCAGCAAACATTTCTTCTGCCAAGATTTGTTGTTGCCCTGTGCGATTGGTTAATCGATAGCGATAAATATCGTAGCGATTGCTGGAATACTGCTCCACAGGTTTTACAGAAACCCCATTTGCCATTTCAAATGAATGATTCAATGGTCGAGAAATGAAACCATTAGGCATTTTTTTATCTGCAATCGCTTTCAAAATATCAGATAAAGATTGCGGATAACTATTGGATACGATATTAGTATTGGTTGCACCTGTGGCAATAGATGCAATGATGGTTTGACTATTCAAACCTTTTTTAGGAATAAGAGTTAAAGAAATCGGAACGCCTTTGGAATTATTAGCATCAGTAATTGAAATCCACAGTTTTTTAGCTGTTTTGGGTTTAATCAAAATGGCTTTACCATTATTGCCCATATCATAATCTTGGGAATCCATACCCATAGCTTTGGCAGATTCAAATGGGGTAATAATCATATTGGGAAAATCTTGACTGATATTCACAGTATGATTTTCACCATATTGCGAAACAATGTTATGCACACCATTGTTTCTTTTATAATTATTTTCAGGTGTTCTTTTTACATAAACCTTACCATTATCAGGAATCACAGATACACTACGCCGAAGAGCATAATCATCAGTAGGAATAACTTTAACTCTGGTGGTTTCTCTTTTTACTGTTTTTGTTTTGATAGGCTGAATAGGTTGTAATTCTTTTTCTTGTTTGGCATTGCCATTCACTACTTGTCTTGAAACCAAAGCTCCGCCACGATAGTAATCTTCTACTTCTACCATTTCTGTTTTTTGGTTGGCACAAGCTGATAATGCCAATAATGCACTGATACTCATTAAATTCAGGCTGCCTAAAAACTTTCCTTGCAAATAATTATTCTTACTCATTTTCTTACATCACTTATAAAGGCTCGTCATCATTCGTTGGTGCTGTTTGGGTATTTTGATTGTTTGGCAAAATTACGGCAGGAGCTGCAGGAGCAACTGCTTGCTGTTGTGGTATTGCAGGGCTGTTAGCTTGCTGTGGATTTTGTTGCAATTGAATCGTCGCAGTATTAGCCGCATCAGCAAATGGATCAATATTTTCTGCTTGTGGTTGCGGAACAGATGGTTGTAAAAGTTCTGCTTGTGGTAATTGTTGCTGTTGCGGTTGATCTATTGCCATAGTGATGGTGTTTTGTCCGCTTTGGCGTTGAATAGTTGATTCAGGAACCATTGGAATATAGGCAATTTGTCGTTCATCTTTGATTTTTGCCCATTCTTCTGGGTGTTCTTGTTGCCATTTTTGAGTCATTGGGCTTCCTGTGTAGGCATACCATTCAATTACTCGTGGCATACCACTAACCATTCTTAACTTCATTTCATACACTGCTTGAATACTGCCTAATGACGATAAACTACCGCCTCTGGCATAAGCATATGATGCCAATTCGCCCACCACGAAAACTTTGTCCGTTTCAGGTTCGTAAATAACCCCACCTGTCGGTGTAAATTGTGAAATAGGTTGGATGCCAGCAAAATTGGTGTTTAATTTGACGGTTTCTAATTGCTGTTTTAATGTTTGCCAAATATGTGGTTCAAAGAAACCTTCCATTGAACCTGAAATATAATCAACGGTTTTTGGTGTTGCTGCTGAAATCTGTGTTGCAATATACAAAGCCATATCATTCAAATAATCACGATTGGCAGTTTTATGAGTGATTTTGGCTTCTTTGGTAAGATTCGGTGGCACAATAACCAAGCGTTCGTGCATGGTGTTGATTTTTACTTGTTGCATAATCACAATAATGAGCAACAAGAAAGAAATCGCCATAAACGCAGTTTTAGTGTTTTCGCTATCACGATATTTTTGTTTGTACACCGCAAAATTCATGTTCAACCTTAAATGCGTTAATTTGTTGAGTATCGCAGACAAGCGAGCCTTCATTCATTTGTCCTTTGCAAAAGACCATTGTTAAAGCGTTTATTCAAAGGGATTAAACCTGTGTAACAATACAAAATATGAGCCAGCGTTCCAGGCAATCGATTGCGTTTGAATTTAATGTAGTAGTAAGACATGATTACACCAACAAAAACACAGCCAATAAAACCCAACATGCTTTCTGAAACATACTGAACAATCGCTCCCATAGCTACTCCTGCTAAAACAGGAGCCATATCATCAAAATCCCAAATAAATACTTGTGGTGGAGCATCAATAAATTCAGGGATTGAAATTTCTTCCATCATCTAACCCCTAATGCACAGGCATCGTTAAAATCAACTAAACCTTGCTCCGACATTTGCAAACCTGCTTCCACCAGCGTTTTGTATTGTGGCTGTGCCATCACCGCTTCAATCATTGCATTAGAGTTGTCGCCATACGATAAAATCGCTTGTCTGACTACTTCGGTTTTGACGACAAATTCCATGACTGGAATACGCCCAGATAAACCTGTATACCCACAGTGTTCGCAACCTTGACCTTTTTTGTAATAACTTTCAGCAGGAAAACGAGTATTCAAAGTTGACAACTCGTTTTCAGGCAACTTGAATTCTTGGTTACAATGTGGACATAATTTATTTAATAAGCGTTGTGCAAAAAATGCAGATAAAGCATCCGCAAGAGCAATCCTGTCTACATCTAAACCAATTAAGCGAATCACTGTGGCAATCGCATCGTTGGCATGAATAGTAGAAAGCAGAAGATGACCTGTATTAGCAACAGTAATTGCCGTATTAGCAGTTTCATCATCACGAATCTCACCAACTAAAATAATGTCAGGGTCTTGACGTAAAAATGCCCTCACAACTTTGGCAAACGGTCTGTAATGTGCATTAATATTGACCTGATTAGCTCCTTTTAAGCGGTATTCAACAGGATCTTCTGCCGTCATAATGTGCTTGGTTGGTGTATTCAAATAGTTCAAAAATGAATACAGTGTCGAAGTCTTACCTGAACCAGTCGGACCTGACACAATCACCATACCTTGTTCTTGGTTTAATGTAGCAAGCACCGCTTCTCGGACATCATTTGGCATATACACCGTGTCCAAGCTGCGTCCTGAATTACTCTGGTCAAGAATACGACAAGCAATGTTTTGTCCGAACTTGGTTGGCAGAATGTTCACACGCACATCAATCACAACAGAACCATCTTGCGTACTGAACCAAAATGATCCGTCTTGCGGACTTTCTTTGTCGATTGAAGTGATATTGGCTTTTGCTCTAATCAGCGTGTTAATAATATTGCTGGCTCTCCGAGAAAATAACCAACCATCAATTAGTTGCATATCTTGCCCACGCAACCGCACCAAACAACCGTCTTCACGATCAGAAAAATGAATATCAGAAAATTTATTTTGAGCAGCATACGGAAACACCCAATTCAAAAATTGAGCACTGCTTTGTTCTGCTGAATTGTTGCCGTGAAACATTTGCACTTTACCCATATCAAGGCGTTTGCCTACAACTTGTAATAAGTCGTAACAGTCTTGTGGTAAAAGTTTGTTCATCAGTGATATTTGTTCATTATTTCCATTCATTGTTACTAATCATTGAAAAATCTTCTTTGTGAGCAAACGCTCCAACAAACTGTATATATTGAGAAAATTTGCCTTTTAACCTCGATTTACTGCAAATATGATGTATTTTTCCAGAACCATACTTACAAAATAAAACAAGGTAGAGCATTTGCTCATAAAGAAAACCTTAAATAGCTACTTTCCCCCTTTTCGCCACAATAATTTTCTCCGTGTACTGTGTCTCTATTTAGACCCAAGCAATTCTTGCAAAATAAAAAAAGATAAGCAAAAAAGAATACGAAAAAGTTTTTTCGTATTTCTTGCTTGACGAATATTATTTTTTATGTTAGGAAAAATAAAAGATATTTTTATGCAAATATTCAATAAAAACAAATGGTTAATGGAGCTTACCCAAAAAGCCGCACAGCGATTTTGCTCGAAAATCGCAAAATCGCTGTGCTCAAAAAGCCTTAATGGATAAAAAAGCAACAATAACGGTAAAAGGGAAAAGTGTTAAATCTAATGGGTTGTTTTTTAAGGGGGGAAAGCCTAAAAAAGCCAAAAAGCTAATATTTCACCACAGTTTCACAACTTTCAATGTTTGTCAAAAATAAATGCGAAAAAACTTTTTCGTATTTATTTTTGACAAATTGCTATCAGAAACTTTATTAAGGAAATCTATTGCGTATTTTCTTAATCAAATGACAACAACCACATTATTCGTTGCACTCGTACTTCTGGCTGTCGTGTTATTATTTCTGTGGCAACCTGAAAAGGCTAACAATAACAACAGCACTGACACAGAAATAATGCATGAACTCCCTGATTTTTCAGGTCGCCTGATTCGCGTGCAAACTGCCGAAGAACTGATTCAAACGCTAAAACTTGCCCCAGTTGTAAACAATATTAAAATCCATCTTGGGCTTTCCACTGAAAACTGGAACAAAGACGGCTTGCCCTTAATTCACAACTTCTTATTATTGGTGCAACGCTTGCCTGCGTCAGAAAGTCATCACCATGCAGGCGATGGTGGTTTGGCTTGCCATACGCTTGATGTTGCGGCAATGGCGTTAAAACAATCGGCCGGGCGAAGTTTTCCTCCAAATGGCAAAACCGAAGATATTCCAAGACTTACGCCTGTTTGGAAATACGGCATACTGGTTGCTGCACTTTTGCACGATGTCGGCAAGGTTCTGACAGGTTTTAACATCACACTTTCTGATAAGGACGGCAAAAACGCCAAAACTTGGCTGCCTGACACAGGGAATATGCCAATTAACGCCTATTACAATGTGGATTTTTTGGACGAAAATCATCACTACACCAAGCACGCTGAAATTGGCTGGTCGTTTTTTATGACCCTTGTCCCAGAATCCACACGGCAATGGATTACCGACATGTCGCCTGATTTGGTGCTTTTATTGCGTTCTTATCTTTCAGGTTGCCACAACGACAGCATTATTGAAGAATTGGTGAAATCTGCGGATATGGCAAGCGTTTCCGCCGATTTGGCAACTGGCAACCGCCAGCGATTTGCCAATGCCAAACGCACGCCGTTGATTGAAATCATTATGGACACTTTGCAAGAAATGCTCTCCGACAGGGGCAGATATTTCACCGTTGCCCGCGACGCAGGCGGCGATTTATTCTGCAAGGGCGATACCATTTATATGATTTCTAAAAATGTGCCAGATTATATTAGGAATTATCTGCAACAAAATAATCCTGCTATCGCTGAAAGTTTCCCAAACGATAACAACCGCATTTTTGATACGCTATTTGAATACAATGCCATCAAGCCCAATCCGTTTGACGAAAGAAAGGCGATTACCAACATCGCTGTTCAATTTAACAAAAGCGATAAATCCATCGTTCAAACCCAATTTACCGTTTTGGCATTCCCTGCCAAAACACTTTATCCTGATGGTGTTTATCCAAGCGAATTTAGCGGATTATTGGAAATTGTCAAAGAAAAAGTCATTACATCTGCTCCACAAAATGAAGAAAGTAGGCAACCTGAAAATGCTGACACAGAAATACCAAAAGAAAACAATTTAGACAATTATATTATTCCACCCATGATGTCAAATCCATTTGCCAATCAACCCATAAATACTGATACAGAAGACCCAGCAACATCATTAGAATCGTTGTTAGGAATTGAAGCCACAAGTAAAAATTCAGGCAGCCTGAATAATGAAGCCACAAGTGAAAATACTGAAGTAGCAGAAGACCAAATCAGCCCAAATACTGCCACAGATTTTACTTCCATAGACGATTTACTCAAACTTACAGGTTTAATAGATGAAGAATCAGATACTGTTTCAGGTAAGCTGAAACAAGAAACAGCCGCAAACTCTGCCCCAACAAACCAACCTGAAAAAACTGAACCAGTCAGAAAGCAAAATAAAAAAGAAAACCAACAAGAAACAATGAAAAAACTCAAATCCATTTTTGGCGATGATTTCAACGGCAAACAAAACAATAACCAAACAGTAGTCATTGAAGCAGACCATAAAGAAGATGATGCTCCCATAGAAATGCCACGCCCAATTCCAGTAAAAACACCAATATCATTGGACAATATTCACACTGCAATTAGTGATATTCGTATTAAAAAAGCGTTGCATGACAAATATGATGAAGAAACCAGTCCATTCAAGCAACAAGGTTTGAAATTTCTGCATTGGTTAGTCAATGGATTAGCTGACGGTAGCATTTCATTTAACAACCCCCAGTCTTTTATTCATTTTATTGAATCAGGAATGTTGCTGGTTTCTCCTGCGTCGTTTCGTGCTTTTACAGGTGAATTTAACAATAAAAACCCTGATTGTATTGGCAGAAAAACGCAAATGGGATTTGAATTGTTGAATTTAGTTGAGCGTGGTAGCAGACGCACTTCACTTTATCGAGCATTCAATTTAACAGAAGAACCATTATTTTTTTGCTACTTAATCCCTAACAGAAGCCTACATTACCTTATTCAAATGAGCACTCGCCCTGCAAATAATCCCAATTTAAGCATTATTCCTGCTGATGAACTACCGATAAGGAGAAAAATATGAGCAGTTCCATCTCCATCAAGCCCCCTGAAAATGTCTATCGTCCGCCGTATGAATGGACATCAGCATTAGTGTTTGTTGTGGGTGTAGTTGTTTTGTTGTTTATGCCGTTGCCTATTTTTTCAACTGTGCCTGTGATGGTTATTTTATTAGCATTAGCGACAAAACGCTTTTTACAGGGCAAACGCATTTACAAATTTCGTAAATCCCTTAAAACCTTGCCATTTTATGCTGCCACTCCTGACGAAGTGCCGTTGTCGAATAAAGCATTATTTCTTGGCAAGGGCTTTGCTTGGACGCAAACGCATACTCAACGCTTAATGATGAGCAGGCTGCCTGAAAACATTCATCTGACACAAGTTTCAAAACTTTACGAATGGGCAAGAAATCGTGAAATTCACGGCAAAACCGACTGGCTTACTCGATTTTTATCCAGCAATCACAAACTGAATCCAGTCAAACCACTGCCACCAGTAGGCGGTTTTTCGGAATTGCACGGTGTAGAAATTGAAGAAAAAGATATTTGGATACCGCTATCCGAAAGGGTTGGTCATACCGTAGTTTTAGGCACAACAAGGGTTGGCAAAACAAGACTGGCGGAAATTCTGATTGGTCAAGATATTCGCCGTGGCGATACCGTGATTGCCTTTGACCCCAAAGGAGATGCTGATTTAATGCTGTCGATGTATATCGCTGCTCACAAAGCCAATCGTCCGTTTTATATGTTTCATTTAGGCTATCCTGATGAATCCTGTCGCTACAATCCGATTGGCGACTATTCACGCATTACCGAAATTGCTACTCGTATTGCCAATCAACTACCCTCCGAAGGACAATCGGCGGCGTTCCGTGATTTTGTATGGCGATTTGTAAATGTGTTAGCCAAAGTGTTTGAAGTAGTGAATATTAAACCCACTTACAAAGCGATTTACGCCGCAGCCGTCAATGTTGATGACTTGGCAGAAAAATATTTTACTACCGTCTTAAATCGAGAATGTCCCAACTGGAAAACCAATTTTAGCGATTACGAACTGTCCGATAGCGAGAAAAAATCGCTTAATAAAACAGGACGAAGTGAAGAAAGCTTACGATTAAGCTCTTATTTACGCAGTTTAGATATTCCAGAAGATAATACCACTAATGCGATGATAGGTATTTTAGGTAATGAAAAATCTTATTTTGAAAAATTGGTATCGTCTTTGTATCCATTATTGGAAAAACTTACCACAGGCAAAGCAGCTGAATTAATTTCGCCTGATTTTTACGATGCTAATGACACACGCCCTATTATGGACTGGCGAAAAGTGATGGAGCAAAATGCTGTCGTGTATGTTGGTTTGGACGCACTCACCGACCGAGAAGTCGCCGCAGCAGTGGGCAATGCTATGTTTGCCGATCTAACATCGTTGGCAGGACAAATTTATAAATATGGACAAGGTTACGGACAATCAGGCAAAACACCCAAAAACAAATT
>JAGCOT010000142.1 GCA_017645365.1 Neisseriaceae bacterium | reverse complement strand
GAAGACCAACCCACACTTGAACCTTTTAATTTGCAACTTGTATTGCGTCAAGGCGATCGCAAATCGAATACCGTTACCATCAACAATTTTGATGCCAAAACCGATGTAGAAATCGACTCCACCACTTACGCTGATGGCAAAGTAACCGTAAAAGGACACGGCGAAAAAGGGGCGAAAGTTAAAGTTACTATTGGTGATCAAACCGTAGATGCCACAGTGGGCAATGATGGACAATTTACCGTAAGCAAAGCCATTGCCCAAACCAGCAATCCGCAAAACTTAAAAGTTACGGCAAAAATCACCGACAACGCAGGCAATACCGATAGCGACAATGAAACCGTAAGCATTCCAGCCCAAAGCGGTGGCGGTTCTTCTACCCATTCCAATCAAATTTTGCCTGTGGTGAAAGCAGAATTTGTCGGTGCAGATGGTTCATTATGGTTAGACAACAACAGTCTTTTCCAAATGGATAGCAAAGGCGAGGTTTTGCGAGACAAAGACGGTAACCCTTTGGCAAAAGAAATCACTGTGCGTGGGACAGTTGAAAGCTCCGAAGAAGTGAAAAGCGTCAAAGTTTGGTATAGAGAAGATTTTAGGGATGTAGAAGCACATACGATAATAGACTATGCCACATATCAGAAACGCTATCACGAATACATCGAGCATGATTTAGAAGTTGCCGTTTCTGGTGGTCAATTTGAGTTTACTTTCACTCCTGATCTTTCATTCTATGCTAATACATTCCCTGAAATCATGGTAAATATCATCGCAACTACCGAAACTTCACATGCAAGTTCTGGCACTTCGATTGCTACAACTGTCGCCAATATGCCTTATTCTTGGGAACATAGCACTATGAGTATTACCCAAACCGATGCCACAGAAGTTAATTTAGGTGGCAAGAAGACACTTGATGGTAAGAATGTGGAACTGGACGAGTGGGTAAGTGCAAAACATGAAGCATTTTCTAATTATGGAGAATACATTAACAATAATACCGCCCCATTCATACTAGCAATATATTCAAAAGGAAAATCAAAAGAAGACAAAGACTTCCCTGAAGATTTTCAAAATGTTGTGAATTGTGAAATATTTGTTAATACTGATTACAAACACAATGCCAGTGCTCCAGATAAATGGATTAGTTCGGATTTGCTCAATTATCAAGGAAAAGAATTGGGATTTCCTGCAATGTACACCCTTCCTATTAATAATGATACAAAACTGCCTACTTCATATGAAGATCTACCTTACACAGGTACGGAGAATGGTTATATGATTCGTTTAGGTGGTTTTTCATTGTCTGACAATGTGCGTAACTTTGATCTTTCTGATTACGCGAGTGAAGCGGTTTTTCAAAAGGGCGTATACGGATATGATGATACATACACCATCGATGGCATATCAATAGGAAAGTCTTTGGTCATTGGTGATAATCCAGGCGATACCACTATCATTGCACCACAAAAGACTCCTTTTGCCCTAACACAAATTTCTTGGGAAGGTGGCAACGACACCTTTGTTCTTAATCCACATTCTGGAGAAATGCCTTATGTTTATAGAGAGGGTTATAATGTAGTTGTCATTGGCAACAGCGTTAATGGGGATGTAGTAAGTCTTGAAAATTTCAATCCAACTTACGATAAAATACATCTGCCAGAAGAAATTTTCACTGACATTGTCGATAATGAAATTCGCGAAGGAAACCTCGCACCGCAACTGCTTGGTTCATACTTATTATTTGATGAATCTACGGGTGATTTGTCCTATGACTTCACAGGAACAGGCAATTCAGAATATGCCATTACCTTCGCTCATTTCAATGGTTTACTTGGTGGTGGGACTTTAACTGATGACAACTTTGAGTTTCGTACATTTACGATTTAGGTTATTTTGAGATGTTTTGAAAAAACGGACGGAGTGAAAACTCCGTCCGTTTTTTATAGAGCTCAACAGACAAGTTGAAAGGTTTATAAAATGTTTCAGGCAACCTGAAAGATTATTCAGGCTGCCTGAAATTTTTTCGTTCATCACAGCAGGCAACAAGTACCCACCCTGTGGTGTTTTTTCACTCTGCCTGTTTAAATTTCTTGTGGCAAAAATGCGCGCATTTTTTGCATGGCTTTGACTTCAATTTGGCGAATACGCTCGGCAGATACATTGTATTGTTTGGCTAAATCTTGCAATGTTTTTTCTTCGCCTTGATCCACTAACCAACGGCTTTCAATAATGTCGCGACTGCGTGGGTCTAACTGTTCCAAAGCATGTTGCAAACCTTGCGTTTGTAGTTGATAACGAGCTTGTTTTTCTAATTGATGTGCAGGCTCCGTGCTTTCGTCTGCCAACCAGTCAATCGGTGCAAAGGCATCATCATCGTGTTCGTCTTGTGCCAATAAAGCAACATCATGCCCTGACATGCGTTGCTCCATCTCAAAGACTTCTTCTAATTTCACACCCAAATCATCGGCAATGGTTTTCGCTTCTGCCTGCGTCAGTGCGTGCATGGATTTTTTCATGCTGCGTAAATTAAAGAATAATTTACGCTGCGGTTTGGTGGTTGCCACGCGTACCAAACGCCAGTTACGCAAAATAAATTCATGAATTTCTGCACGAATCCAATGCACAGCATAGGAAACCAATCGCACACCCATGCTTGGATTGAAGCGTTTAACCGCTTTCATCAAGCCGATGTTGCCTTCTTGAATCAAATCTGCTTGATTGATGCCGTAACCATCATAACCGCGTGCAATCGAAACCACTACTCGCAAATGAGATAAAATCAAGCGTTTGGCGGCTTCTAAATCATCGTGCAAAGTCAAGCGTTCCGCTAAATCATGTTCTTCTTCGGCAGTCAATAAAGGAATGTTATTCACTGTATGAATGTACTGCTCCAAAGAACCATGACCTGTGGGAATGGTTAATGCAAGTGATTGATCCATAAGACAAAACTCCTTAAATTCAGAATAAAATCGCATCCAAAACGCATGCGAACGATACTCAAAAGGGGACGGATTATAACATAATCCGATTTACTTTTCATATCTGACAAAATTACTCGGAAATAGTTTCACAAAAATTTCCTGAAAAATAACTATCCAAAATTGCCATTGCCGCCACTTGATCCAAGACTGGTTTCTGCTTGCGTCCAAAAACATGGGCTTCTTTGAGTAATTCTTCTGCCATCGCCGAAGAATATCGTTCATCAACTAAATAAATGGGCAGTTGAAATGTTCGATGCAAACGATGGGCAAATTTTCTGACCAAAGGCGTGATTTCAGAAGGGGTTCCGTCTGGTTGAAAAGGCAATCCGAGTACTAATTTTTCAGGTTGCCATGTTTGAATGATTTTTTGAATTTTTTGAAATTTTTCTTGATTGGATTTGCCTGTGATGGTTTCTAATGGATGGGCAATTTGAATCATGGCGTTGCCGTGTGCACAACCAATGCGGCGTTCGCCAAAATCAAAAGCAATAATAGAGTGGTTTTCAGGCATGACCCATACCTGATGAAAGTTGTTCTGCACGAATGCCTAACTTGCTCAAAGCAACGCTGTAACGGCGATAATAGGGAATATCAAACAAAACTTCAAAATCCATTGGTGCAATTAACCAGTGATTTTTATTGAGTTCTTCTTCTAATTGCCCTTCTAGCCACCCTGAACAACCAATGGTTGCAATGCTTTTGGTAAGCGATTTATCATCTGATAAATCATCCAGTAAAACATCTTTTGATGCGGTTAAAGCAATGTCGTTGGTAATCTGCAAACTGCTTTCCCAATTCCCTGCTGGGGAATGAAGTAAAAAACCCCTGTCGGTTTGCACAGGTCCGCCCAATAAAATCCATTGTTCCGAAAATTTTTTCGGCATGGGCTTATCAATGGATTTAAACAGTTGCTCCATGCGTAACGATGATGGCTTGTTGATCATTACCCCCAAAGCACTTTGGGGGGAATGGTCGCAAAGATAAATCACCGAACCTGCAAAAAATGAGTCATTGAGGGCTGGCGTGGCAATCAAAAAATGATTGGTGAGCGAAAAAAAATCTGCCATTTCATCAATCCCTATTGACTTTGTTCACGATTGGTCTTACGCCAATTTGCCATGACAGTTTTTGTATTTTTCACCACTGCCACAAGGACATAAATCATTGCGGCGTACCACCAAACCTTTGGCAGTGAGTGCTTCTGGCGAATAATCTTCATCATCAGGAACTGGCGTTTCTTCTGTTTCAGGTGGCGGTGCTAATTGGACGCGAATTTTGACTAAATATTCTGTCATTTCGCGATAAACCGATGACAGCAAGCCTTGGAAAAGTTCAAAAGCTTCGCGTTTGTATTCCTGTTTGGGATTTTTTTGTGCGTAACCACGCAGATGAATCCCTTGTCGCAGATAATCCATGCGTGCTAAATGTTCACGCCATTTGTGGTCGATAATGCCCAAGAAAACATTGCGTTCAAATTGTGCCATGTTTTCTTCGCCTACCATGTCCGTTTTGGCTTGATAATCTGCTTCAACCAAATCCAAAATGCGTTGTTTGATGTCATCTTGATCCAGTGTGGAATCTGCTTTCAACCATTCACGAATATGAACATCCGTAAGCCCAAACTCGCTTGCCAATGCTCGTTCTAATGCATCAATTTCCCATTCTTCTTCCATGCTTTCGGGGGCAATGTATTGATCGCAAACTTCTGTAATCACATCATGACGAATTTGTGCCACATCGGCAGAAGTGGTTTCATTGTCCAAAACATCGTTTCGCATATGGTAAATGACCTTGCGTTGATCGTTGGCAACATTGTCGTATTCTAAAAGTTGTTTACGAATATCAAAATTACGACTTTCTACCTTGCGTTGAGCCCCTTCGATTTGGCGTGTCAATAAACCATGTTCAATGGCAATGCCTCTTTCTGGGGCTAATTTATTCAAAATGGCAGAAGCACGGTCAAGGGCAAATAATCGCAATAATGAGTCTTCAAATGAAAGATAAAAACGACTGGAACCTGGATCCCCTTGTCGTCCTGAACGACCACGCAACTGGTTGTCGATGCGGCGACTTTCATGTCGTTCTGTGCCAATAATATGCAAACCGCCCGCTTGTAAAACTTGGTCGTGCAGTTTTTGCCAATCATCTCGCAGTTGCTGGATTTTTTGTTGTTTTTCGCTTTCAGGCTGCGTGTTGTCCAATTCAATCGCTTGAATTTGGGCTTCAATATTGCCACCTAAAACAATGTCTGTACCACGACCTGCCATATTGGTTGCCACTGTAATCATGCCTGGTTTACCCGCCTGTGCCACAATATCGGCTTCTCGTGCGTGTTCTTTGGCATTCAAAACATTGTGAGGCAATTTTTCTTGATTTAATAATCGAGATACCAATTCTGATGTTTCAATGCTGGTGGTGCCCACCAATACAGGCTGCCCTGCTTCGTGGCATTTTTTAATATCAGCAACCACCGCTTCGTATTTTTCTTCGGCGGTGCGGAAAACTTGGTCGTTGTAATCTTTACGAATCATCGGCAGATTGGTAGGAATAATCACAGTTTCCAAGTTATAAATATTTTGGAATTCATACGCTTCGGTATCTGCCGTACCTGTCATACCTGCCAATTTTTCGTATAAACGGAAATAATTTTGGAAAGTGATGGACGCCAGCGTTTGATTTTCTTGCTTGATTTCCACACCTTCTTTGGCTTCTACTGCTTGATGCAAACCGTCAGACCAACGGCGACCTTCCATCAAACGACCTGTGAATTCATCCACAATCACCACTTCGCCTTTATCATTGACCACATAATGTTGGTCTTTATGATAAAGCGAATGGGCTTTAATAGATGCTGTTAGATAATGAATCAGTGCTATGTGCTGTGGGGCGTATAAAGACTCGCCCTCTGGCAACAAACCCATTTGCGTGAGAATTTGTTCAATGTGCTCATGCCCCAATTCACTCAATACTACTTGATGTTGTTTTTCATCAACCCAGTAATCGCCTTCGGTATCTTCTTCGGTTTTTTGTGGAGTGAGTTGTGGTGGAATTTGATTGATTTTTTCGTAAATGGAAATATCGTCTTCTGCCGCACCAGAAATAATCAGCGGTGTTCTGGCTTCGTCAATTAAAATGGAATCAACTTCATCGACTACTGCAAAGTGCAGAGGTCTTTGTACGCGATGGAAGGCAGCCTGAACCATGTTATCACGCAGATAATCAAAGCCATATTCATTGTTGGTGCCGTAAGTAATGTCGCAAGCATATGCTGCTTGTTTTTCTTGTGGGGACATTTGTGCCAGATTAACGCCCACCGTCATGCCTAAAAAGTTATAAAGTTTGCCCATGGTTTTCGCATCGCGTTGGGCTAAATAGTCATTAACGGTTACCACATGAACGCCACGCCCTGTTAAGGCATTCAAATAAACGGGCAAAGTAGCGACCAGTGTTTTGCCTTCACCAGTACGCATTTCTGAAATTTTTCCTTCATGCAATGCCAATCCGCCAATCAACTGAACATCAAAATGACGCATTCCCAAAACGCGTTTTGAAGCCTCACGACACAAGGCGAATGCTTCTATCAATACTTCGTTTAAGCCTGCTCCTGCTTGCACTTTTTCTTTCAGGCTGCCTGAAAGGGCTTGCAGTTCTTCATCACTCATCGCTTGCAGACGAGGTTCTTGTGCATTGATTTTGGCAACAATTTTTCCGTATTGTTTGAGAAGTCGGCTGTTGCGACTACCGAATATTTTTTTGGCAAGATTGCTTAACATGAAAAGCCTTTTCTATTTAAATCGTAAAGACGAAATGGGGTTGATTTTAACATAAACTAAGATAGGGTTTTTTTCCTTAAAATCAATAGTCAAAATTTGATTCAAATCATTTTCAGGCAGCCTGAAATTTTGAAATTTTGGTCAATCCATATTTCAGTTTGCCTGTTGTCATTTTCCTTGCATGGTAAATACTTTCAGGCAGCCTGAAAATAATTGATGGATGCTTTGACAAGAATTTATCAACATCATGTATCATTCTGAATATTCTTTTAGGAAAATACGCCACCATGATTGATGCCATACAAAATCTTATTCGCAAGGTCAGTGCCGAAGAAATTATGCCTCGCTTCTTGAAAGTTGGTGGCAGTAAAAAATCTGATGGCACTTTATTTACCGAAGCGGATATTGCTGCACAAGATGCTTTGAGTAAAGGTTTAAAAGAGCTTGCCGATTATCCCATTTTAGGCGAAGAAATGTCCGATAAGGAACATCGCCGCTTGTGGGCAGAAAATCCAGATGGTTTATGGATTATTGACCCCATTGATGGGACCACCAACTTTGTGCATGGCATTCCGCATTTTGCCATTTCCGTTGCCTTGATGAAAAACAGGCAGTCGGTATACGGTGCGATTTATCAACCCATGCTGGATGAAATGTATACTGCTGTGCTTCATCAGGGGGCTTGGCTGAATGGTATACCTTTGCCTTTATTGCATAAAAAAGAACGCACTTTGGCAGAATCGGTGGCGTCTGTCGAGGTGAAATATTTACGCAACGGCACTTTGGCAAAACGGATGCAAAATTTGTCGCCCTGTGCTTCGCAACGCAATATGGGGGCAAGTACTCTGGATTGGTGTTATTTGGCGGCGGGGCGTTTTGATGTGTATTTGCATGGCGGTCAAAAATTATGGGATTACGCCGCAGGCAGCCTGATTTTTACTGAATCAGGGGGGAAAATCGCTACTTTGGAAAATGATGATTTTTGGAGTGGCGAACACACTTTTAAACGCTCGATCATCGCTGCTTTACAACCGCATTTATTCGATGCTTGGCTCAAATGGATTCGTTCTAATCAATAATTAAAATTTTTATGATTTCCGCCATTTTTTTCGATTTGGACGGCACACTTGCCGATACCGCTTATGATTTGGGAAATGCTTTAAATCAGTTAAGACGCAATGCCCATTTGTCTGATTTGCCTTACGAAACCATTCGTCCGATTGCGGGACTTGGGGCAAGAGGATTATTGAAATTAGGTTTTAACATGGATGAAAACCATGCGGATTATTTTTCCATGCGAGAAAATTATCTGACTGCGTATGATGCTTGTTTCGATCAAAATCCCTTGTTATTTGATGGCATTGTTGATGTTTTGAATCAAATACAAAAAAAATCCTTAATTTGGGGCGTGATTACCAATAAACCACAACGCTTTACCGATCGTTTATTGCCTTTATTGCCATTTCCTACAAAGCCCCATATTGTGGTCAGTGGCGATACACTTTCGCAATCCAAACCATCGCCAGAACCTTTGTTATACGCTGCTTCTGAATGTCGCGTTTTGCCAAGTGATTGTTGGTATATTGGTGATTCTTATACCGATATTCAGGCTGCCTGTGCGGCGGGGATGAAAAGCGGTGCGGCTCTTTGGGGTTATATTCCTGAAAATGAACAGCCGCAACAATGGCAAGCCGATGCTTTATTTTCCAATCCACAAGATTTGCTGCCCATCATTCAACAGGCAGGCTGAAAAATATTTTAACTTCGCCTGACGGCTTGTAGAAATTTCGGTTTGATTGCTACGCAATCTCCTTTTACTTCGCTTCGCTTGTAAAAGATTTTGACTTCGTCAAAATAAACCTTATTTTAGCTTCGCAGAAATTGCGGCCTGATGACTTCGTCATCTCCTTTTACTTCGCTTCGCTTGTAAAAGATTTTGACTTCGTCAAAATAAACCTTATTTTCAGGCTGCCTGTATTGGGGTTCATTAAAACAAATCTCTTTCGATTTTTCCGTTATCAAAAATTTTCAGGCTGCCACCTTGTGCTTCTTTCCAATCAGGCAATACAAAGCGTTGATAAGCCTGTCCTTGAAAAGTATGCTGATGGGTTGCTGGACGATGGGTGTGTCCGTGAATCATATCCAACGGCGGATTGTGTTGAATGGAATGTAATCCGTTTTCTGTTACATCTGAAAGATGGTCGTAACCACGAGCATGTTTGCGTTGCTCGGAACGCTTGCGAATACTGGTGGCAATTTTGCGGCGGATATTCAGCGGAATTATCCACATCAAAAAACTCAAAACGCCACGATAACGGCGGAAAGTTTGATAATTTTTATCTTCTGTGCACAATTCATCGCCGTGCGTCAGAATGTATGATTTCCCATATAAATCAACAATAGCAGGCGATGACAACAGTTTTGCCCCCGTTTGACGCATAAATCGTTTGCCCAATAAAAAATCACGGTTGCCATGCAAAATATACAGCGGTTTTTGCTGCGAGAAGTTTGCCATGTCTTGCATGATGCCGCGAACGACAGGGGATTGCTCATCGCCAAACCATACATCAAAAATATCGCCCAATAAATACACTGCATCAGCTTCTTTACCCCAAAGCAACATTTGCTGATGAAATAATTGATTTAACTGTGGCGTTTCTGCCGACAAATGCATGTCTGAAATAAAAACCGTATAAGCCATTATGCTTGCTGTGCAAAAAGTTCTGGGTCAAAACCAACGGTAATGGTGCCGTTTTCCCATTCAATTAAGGGGCGTTTGATGATGCTGGGATATTGGATGATTAGTTCAATGGCAGCATCTTCTGCTTGACATAAATCTTTTTCTTGTTGCGACAAATTACGGAAAGTAGTGCCTTTGCGGTTAATCAGAACATCTTTACCCAAAACACCAATCCAACGGCGGATTTGTGTTGCGGTGGGTGGCGTTTTTTTAAAATTGCTTGTTTGATAAGTCAAACCTTCTTGATCAAGCCATGCACAGGCCTTTTGAACACTTTTGCATTGCGGAATGCCGAAAAGAGTAATCATCTTGAATTTCCTTAAAATCAAACGCTTTATTTTACAATGATTGCCACAATCACTGCATCAAAAGCATCAAAACGCCTTACAGAAAATATTTCATATAATGATAAAATCAACACTCTACCGTTGGAGGATAGCACCATGAAAAAAAGCATTTTGGTTTGGGATTTGCCCACTCGATTGTTTCACTGGCTGCTGGTTGGCAGTATGTTTTTTATGATTTTCAGTGCCAAGCAAGGCGGGGCGTGGATGGCTTGGCATTTGCGTTGTGGGCTGTTTATTTTGGCTTTAATTCTTTTTCGTATTTTTTGGGGATTTGTTGGCAGTGATACTGCACGGTTTTCATCCTTTTTCAAACCTTTGCAAATTCCACGCTATTTACGCCATGAAATCAGTGAAAATGAACAAGCAGGACATAATCCATTAGGAGCATTGATGGTAGTGGCCATGATTGTGGTGATTGGCATACAAATCATCACAGGGCTTTTTGCGATGGATGCCAATGCTTATGTTTATAACGGTTATTTAAGTCGATTTGCAGGAAATGACGCCGAAACTTTCCGCAATATTCATGCCAATATTGTGCCTTTACTGTTGTTGATGATTGCACTTCATGTGCTGGCAGTATTGGTGTATCTATTTGTGCGTAAAAATAACCTGATCCACCCCATGATTACAGGACGCAAAAATTTATCCGAACCATTGCCGAACTTGCGTTTTGCATCAAATATCAAGGCGTTGATTGCTTTTATCATTTTTGCCATTTTGGCATACGCATTATCATGGATTTAATTTTTCAGGCTGCCTGATTCATGACTTACTACCACAACATTGCTGTCAATGTGCCTTTGAGACAATTGTTTACCTACGCGTCTGATGTTCCGTTGCCTGTTGGTATGCGTGTTGTGGTTCCTTTTCGTTATCGTCCTACGGCGGGGATTGTTTGGGAAAGCGATATCACGCCGTCTATTGATAAAGAAAAAATTCTTTCCATCAGCACCATATGGGAAGACGAAACTCCTTTGCCACAACAATGGTTGGATTTGATTTCCTTTGCATCGTCTTATTATCACTATCCGCTTGGAGCAACGGCTTTTACTGGATTGCCAGTACTGCTACGGAATACCAAACCATCACCACCAGCGATTGTTGAGAAGCATTACACCTTATCTGCAACAGAAAATATTTTGCCCCCCAAACACAAACGCCAATTAGCGTTGTGGCAGGCATTGCAACAACAGTCGCTGACTTTGTCGCAAATGAAAAAAATTCATCCGCAGGCAGAACGATTTTTATCCGAATGGCAAGAGTATCTTCATGAAACGGCGATAGAAAAAGTGGATTTTCGGAAAAATTCAGTATGCCTGAATGAAGAACAAAAAATCGCTCAAAAAGCCGTATGCGATGAATTGCATCATTTTGTTCCTTTTTTATTATTAGGCGTTACAGGCAGCGGTAAGACCGAAACCTATTTTGAAATCATGGCGGAAGTTTTTTCGCAAGGGCGACAAGTCTTGTTCATGCTGCCTGAAATTGCTTTGACAGAAGTTTTGCTCAAACGCATACGCCAACGCTTTCCCCATATGAAAACCGCCGTCATGACGGGCAATACCGCCGATGGGCAACGCAGTCAGGATTTTATTTCTGCAATGCAGGGGAATGTAGATTTGGTCATCGGTACACGCGTTTCGGTATTTACGCCCTTGCCTCATTTAGGCTTGATTGTGGTGGATGAAGAGCACGACCATTCTTTTAAACAAGACAATGAATTGCGTTACAACGCAAGAGATTTAGCCATTTGGCGAGCAAAACAAGCGAATTGTCCGATTGTTTTGGGTTCTGCCACACCGTGTTTAGAAAGTTTTCAGGCTGCCTTAAAACAGCGTTATCGTTTATTGCAAATCACCAAACGAGCCAAACCCGATGCTCAATTACCAGCCATTATTTTGGACGATATGCGATTGCAAAAGCCCAAACATGGCATTGGCGATTTAGCAATGCATCACATCAAACGCAATTTAGAAAACGGCAACATGACGATGATTTATCTGAATCGGCGTGGATTTGCCCCTGCTTTAATCTGCACAGATTGCGGACACGGATTTCATTGTCCACATTGTTCTGCTCATATGGTTTTGCATTATCAAGCCAAAGAATTGCGTTGTCATCATTGCGACCATCATTTCAGGCTGCCTGAAAAATGCCCCAGTTGTGGCAATCATCATTTAACTGCCATTGGGCAAGGGACGCAACGCGTAGAAGATAATTTGAGTATGCTTTTCCCTACCGCACGCATTGCACGCATTGATCGCGACAGCATGACGCGTAAAGACGATTGGGAAAAACTTTATCAACGCATGATGTCAGGCGAAATTGACATCATTGTCGGCACACAAATTTTGGCCAAGGGGCATAATTTTCCCAATTTAAATTTGGTGATTATTTTGAATGCAGACGGCAGTTTATACAGTGCAGACTTGCGTGCAACAGAACGATTATTTTCAGAATTGATGCAGGTTTCGGGGCGTGCAGGGCGTGATGGCGACAAAGGCAAAGTGATTATTCAAACAAGGCAGCCTGAACACCCTATTTTTGCTGATTTGCAGCAACAGGATTATCATGCCTTTGCCATGCGAGAATTGGCAACACGACAAGAATATCACGCACCGCCCACTTGTCGTGTGGCGGCGATTCGTGCCGATGCACCATTGCTTAAAGAAGCCTTACTCTTTTTACAAACGGTTTTACAATCTTTCAGGCTGCCTGAAAGCATTACGGCTTTTGGTCCTGCACCGCATATGTTTATGCGTTTAAAAGGGCGAGAAAGGGCACAGATTTTTTTGGAAACTGAAAATCGTCCCTTGTTACATCAAACCATTCAGCATTTAATACCGATTTTGGAAAAACAAATCAAAAAACAGCGTCATGTCCAATATTCTTTGGATATTGACCCTTTGGAAAGTTAATTATTTTTAAGGAAATTCATCATGACTGATTTTGCAACTGCGGATTTAATCGACATTGCACCTGATACGCCTTCTTGTGAAGTGCCATTTAAAACCTTTGGCAAACGCCGCCGTTTTTGCGGCAAAGTTCGCACTATTCGTTGTTTGAAAGACAACGGTTTAATCAAAAAAACTTTAAATACACCATCGGATGGCGAAGTGTTGGTGATTGATGGACACGGCAGTTTATACAGTGCCTTAATCGGCGATCAAATTGCCGAAGCTGCTCGCAAAAACGGTTGGGCAGGGGCGATTGTGTTTGGCGTGATTCGCGACAGTGCCACCATCGACACAATGGATTTTGGCATCAAGGCATTGGGCACCAATCCGAAAAAATCCGCCAAAGATGGATTGGGTGAAGTGGACATTCCTGTTTCTTTTGGCAATGTCGTTTTCCACGCAGGAGATTTTGTATACAGTGATGAAGACGGCATTTTGGTAAGTCCCAATCCAATCACCGCATAATTTTTTTCAGGTTGCCTGTAAAAATGATTAAAGGCAACCTGAAAAACTTTGGTCTTTAACCTCTGCAAAAACCTATATCAAAGCCGTAGGGAGGGTCTTAAAGCCCAACTTAACACCAGTCGATTGAGATAAAAATAATGAAAATTCAAGTGCTTGTCATTTGAATATTTTGATGGGGCGAAACCACCTTACGACAGATTGAATTGTTTGCTTGTAGGGTGCGGCTTCGATTCACCAAAACACTAAAATATAGGGGCTGTATTAGATTAGCCCAAAAAATTGTTAAATTCCACACCATTTTCGCAATGTTTTGAGTTGCTGTTTTGGTGTCCCATAGTTAAATCTAAACTCACATTCTTTCAAGAAAAGTGGGAAAGATTTGCGG
>JAGCOT010000141.1 GCA_017645365.1 Neisseriaceae bacterium | reverse complement strand
TTTCAGGCTGCCTGAAATAAATTTACAACGACATATTTAACATATTAAGAAATTCACTTTCGTGAATAATTTTGATTTTTTGCCCTTTTTCTATCAATTCTTGGGCTTTTCTTTCTTTTGTCGTTACAGTTTCATAATAGCCTACTACTAACATAGTAGTTTTTTTAGTAACACCTGATGAAACTGCTCCGCCAAGTTTTGCTACTGTTTCTTGTGCTTCTGCTCTGCTAAAAAATTGCAAATCACCTGTAAAACAAACTGTTTCACCTTTTAGAATACCAGTTTCTGCAATTTTTAATTCAGATATATTACAACCTTTTTGATGAGAAAATCTTTTCTGATGAGATTTCGCCCTGTGCGAATGTATCTCATATCCTTCAAATAATGATACTAATTCTTTGGCTGTTTGACAGTTTGCTCGTGCAATACACTCGTAAAATACCCAACCTGCCGCAGTTGCATCTTTTAAGGCATCGTGATGATTATTTAACTGAATGTTAAACAATTCACATATTTGTGGCAATTTGTAACCTGATTTGATTTCTAACAAGTTTTTCACAACACGAGTTATATCGAAAAATTCAGAAGTATTTGGAAATCCAGCATGTTCAAAAGCAGTTCTGTCAAATGAACCGTAATGAACAATAGGACTATCAGAAAATACTGTTGATAATTTTGGAATAATCTCTTCAAAAACAGGACTATCCACAACTTGTTCAGGTTTAATACCATGTATTCTGATATTGTATGGGTCAAATGGTTCAAGTGGATTAACAAATGTAGAAAAAGATTGCACAATTTTTCCTTGTTCAAATACAACCGCCCCAACCTGACAAATAGAATGAAAATTATGATTTGCCGTTTCACAATCAAGTGCTACAAAACGCATTTTCTTTATCCTTTTTTGTAAAAATTATTGCCATTTTCTAAATTTTGCCTATATTGACATGAAGTTGCATACAATAGATTTTCATGTATGCACCTTTCTTCATTAGCACATTTTTCCCATTTACTACAACAACCAAAAGGGGGAAATGATGATTTATAATTTTTCAATGATAATTCAGATTGTTTCAAGACAAATTCTTTCAATCTTTCAGGCTCATTATACAAAATCTTTTCTTTCTTGCGATTAGAAGCAACACCCCCATAATAAACTTCCCAACGACCAGTTTTAGTAACTAAACTTATTTCCATTATTGTTAAAACTAAAAAAGTCGATGGTTTAATTTCTTGTGAAAAAGGATACGGATTTTCTTTAATTAACAAACGGAATGTTTTTTTACCGTCTTTTGTTTTTGAAAATTCCCAAAAAAATACATTTTCAGACAACCTGAATGAATGACAAATTTGTGTTAATTCATCTGAAAAATCAATAACAAAATTGTTATTTGAACTGAATAAATTGTCCATATCTAAACTCCTATTTAATTAAAAAAACCTTTCAGGCTGCCTGAAATTCAATCACAAAATGCTGTTCAACGCCTTTCGGCATTGTCTGAAAACCTGCGGTTTTAACTGGATTGCCACGCCGAAACTTTGTTTCGGCTCGCAATGACACTGGTATCAATCTCACAAAAAGCAGTTTTTTACAACACTCAAATACCCAAATGGAGCAGTTTTTTACAACACTCAAATACCCAAATGGAGCAGTTTTTTACAACACTTTCATTTTTCAGGCTGCCTGAAATATTGTTTTATTCCGCTTTACCAAGCGGTTTGGTGGGTTGGAAACCCACCCTACGGCTTATTCTTTGGGCAGTTTTACTGCCAAATTTTCTGGAAAATTTTTATTTGTGCTAATATATGCCGTTGCGGTTAATCCGCCTTTAAGATAGTGTTTATATTTCAAAGCAATATCTTTATCAATGACTAATTTTACACGGAACATTAATTTTTCTCGTTCGCTTTTTGTTTCCACATATTTGGGCGTAAATTGTGCTTGGTTGGCAATAAACGACACTTTTGCAGGAAAAACTGCGTCCATACCGTCAATCACGATTCGTGCGTCATCGCCGACTGCAATTTCGGGTAATTTTCCCACTGGCACAAAGATTTGAGCGGAAATATCCGCAGGGTCAAGCAGGGAGATAATTTTCATACCCGCTCCAACCACTTCGCCCTTATCTACCAAGCGGTATTCCACTCTGCCGTCAATCGGGGCTTTAAGCGTCATATCGTTATTGATATTTTCAATGCGTAGAATTTGGGCATTTGCTTCGGCAACGGCGGCATTTGCTGCGTCTATGCCCGAACTTTCCGCTTTGGCTTGAATTTGGCGTTTTTTCAATTCGCTATGAGAAACCAAATTTTCTTTGTATAAATTTTGAGCATTTTGCATATCTAATTGTGCATTTGCCTGCTTTTGTTTTTGGGCAGATAACGCTGCTTCGGCACGCATTTTTGCTGCCGTTGCCGCTGCTAACTGGGCAGACGCTTGCGTATCTTCCAACTTCACCAAGTCTTGTCCAGCAACGACTTCATCGCCTTCATTCACAAAAATTTCTTCAATTTTACCCGCATACAAGGACGCAATATCGGTGCGACCCATTTCCAATCGCACATTGCCCGCAATAATGTTTTCAGGCAGCCTATCTTTATCGGCAGATATTTTTTGATATGCCAAAAACGAAGTGATTGCGATAATAATCAATAGGGGGAAGACTAATTTTTTAAGTTTTTTCATATGGTTATTCCTTTTTAACTTCACTGCGTTCGCCCAACTATGTTTCAGGCTGCCTGAAAAACAAGTTATTGTGGCTTTCCACCCAATGCTCGATACAAAGCTACGCTGGATAAAACTCTATCGCGTTTGGCAGTAAGTATTTCCTGTTCGATTTGCAATGCGTCTAATTTAGCACGCAAAACTTCATTGTATTGTGCATAACCATTGTGAAATAAGCGTTGTGTGCTGGTGTGGCGTTGTTGAGCGGTTTTTTGGGCGGTTTGCAATTCGTTTAATCGCTTTTCTAATAAAATCCGTGTGTTGTATGCGGTATCGACTTCTTGCAAAGCGTTTAACACTTGTTGTTGATAATCTGCCATCGCCGCTTGCAATTCGGCTTCTTTACCTTTGATATTATGACGAATTTTACCGCCTGTAAAAATGGGGATTTGCACGCCTGCATTAAAAAGCGTGCCACTAAAATGAACGCCGTCCGTAGATAATCCGATTTTGCCTGTCTCGCCCAAAAATTGCAGTTGGAATCGTGGCAACAAATCGGCTTTGGCAGATGCCACTTTTGCCGCAGAAGATTGCACCGCTGCCGCTTTGGCAAGAATATCAGGTCGCAGTTGCAATAAATCGGATGGCACAAAACCTGCGAGGATTGGTAAAGTTGCGTTGATGGCAGTCGCATTTTCAGGCAGCCTGAATGTTTGCGGACTTTGTCCTGTTAAAACCGCCAATTGCTGTTCTTGCTCATCTCGTAAGGCTTTGACCGCAGTTTTTTGGGCGGTTAACTTGTTTATTGTGGTTTGAATTTCCAAAACATCACTTTTGCTTGCTTGTCCTGCGTTAAACCGACTTGCTGCATATCGATGCAGTTCTTGCAAAGTTTTTATATGACTATCAATCAACTGCATGGTGGCATCGTGGGCAGAAATTTGAAAATATTCCACCGCAATTTTCGCCACAATCGCCTGTTTTAAATAGGCTGTTTGATATTCTGCTTCTTGGCTTTGAAACCGCACTGCATCTGTATCAGCAGTTTTTTGACCAAAAAAATCAGGCTCCCAAGAAGCAGAAAATCCCAACATCACCAAACCATCATCAGTTGTGATTTTAGACGGCAGATGAGGCGATAAAATTGCATTATTTTTCAATGGATTATCTATGGAAATATCTTGATGACCCAAATTCCCAGAAACGCCTACGGTGGGTAATAAATCTGCTTTTATGGCTTTGGTATAAGATTGTGCTGCCAAAACACGATTTTGGGCAGCCTGAATGGTGAAATTGTGTTCAATCCCTTGTTCAATTAAATGCGTCAGCGTAGGGTCGTTAAACAGTGAATACCATTGATAGATGTTGCTTTTTTGACTGCTTGGCAAATAACGAAACTGCTTACTGATATGTTTCATCGCAGGCGTTTCTACTGATTGTGTGGCACAGGCAGATAATACACAAGCCAAGATTAGAAAGCGTGGTTTCATGATATTGCTCCGTGTTTTCAGGGTGCCTTATTGGCACAAATCCGAACTCGGAATAAATTCGGCGTACATGGATTTTTCGCCTTTGATAAAGACTTGATATTTGACATGGTCAAGAAGATGAGATTGTTGACAAGCCGTTTTCATAAAACCATGTTGAAAACCTGCCATAAAATTTCTTTTTCCTGCTGGCGTGCGAAGTGATTGAGAAAGTTTCGGATTGATGGGATTGAATTCTACATAATATGTGATGCGATCTTGATGGCAATACACATCTTTCAGTTTGACTTCTGTTTCCAGTTCGCTGTTTGTTTGTTTCTGTTCTGCTTCTGACATTAAAGTAACTGCATAAGTATCACCGCCACAATCAAGAGTGATTTTTTTAGGCTCACTTGTGTTGGCACAGGCGACAAGTCCGATTACCAACAAAGCGTACAAGAAAAGTTTTTGCATTTTGTGCTCCTTTAATGTTTCAGGCTGCCTGAAACTCTTGTTAGATTTACTATAAGAGAAATAGTTCAGGCAGCCTGAAAGGTATTATTAGATTTTTGTAGCTGTTTTATAAAAGATTACAAAATATAACGCGCCAAGTCTTCGGATTCTGCAACATCTTTCAATTTATTTTCCACATAGGCGGTGTCGATGGTAACTTCGCCCTGCGGAATTTGAAAAGAAACATCTTCCAACAATTTTTCCATCACCGTGTGTAAACGGCGAGCCCCAATATTTTCAGTTTTTTCATTCACTTGATAAGCCAATTCGGCGATGCGGCGAATACCATCTTCGGTAAAATTTAACGAAACATGATCCACTGCCAACAAGGCTTTGTATTGCTCAATCAAGCAAGCTCTGGTTTGAGTCAGAATGGCGACAAAATCATCAACGCTTAAATTGCACAGTTCTACACGAATAGGCAATCGTCCTTGCAATTCTGGAATTAAATCTGATGGCTTATTCAGATGAAAAGCACCTGATGTAATGAATAAAATATGATCGGTTTTAATCATGCCGTATTTGGTCGAAACAGTTGTCCCTTCTACCAAAGGCAATAAATCCCGCTGTACGCCTTGACGCGAAACATCCGCCCCTTGCGAAACGGCGGTTGCTACTTTATCAATTTCATCAATAAAAACAATACCATTTTGTTCGACTGATTCAATCGCTTGAGTACGCAAATCTTCTTCATTGATGAGTTTTTCCGCCTCTTCATCAACCAAAACTTTCATGGCTTGGGCGATGGTCATTTTTTGTTTTTTGGTTTTGTGTTGATTTAAACCTGAAAACATTTCTTGTAACTGGTCGGTAAATTCTTCCATGCCGGGAGGACCCATCACCGACATGGTATGCGTTATGTTTTCTGCAATGTCAATTTCGATTTCTTTTTCATCCAATTCGCCTGCACGCAGTTTTTGACGGAATTTTTGCCGTGTAGGATTGTCGTCATTTTGATGATTCTCTTCGCCTACAAAACCCACTTGGGCAGGTGGTGGCAACAAAACATCTAAAATACGGTCTTCTGCTGCATCCTGTGCTTTGGCACGATTGATTTCAATGGCACGGACGCGTGCGTTTTTCATGGCGATTTCGATTAAATCACGAATAATGCTGTCCACATCACGCCCCACATAGCCAACTTCTGTAAATTTCGTGGCTTCAACTTTAATAAATGGTGCATTCACCAAACGAGCCAAACGGCGTGCAATTTCTGTTTTCCCAACACCAGTAGGACCAATCATCAAGATGTTTTTGGGCATAATTTCATGACGCAAGGGTTCAGCAACTTGACTGCGACGATAACGATTACGCAGTGCAATCGCCACTGCTCTCTTGGCTTTGTCTTGACCAACGATGTAACGGTCTAATTCATGGACAATTTCTTGTGGAATCATGATGGTGTTCATAAGTATTTATTTCCATTGATGAATAATTGAAAGAACAAATATAAGGATTATTGAAGAAAATTCAAGAAACACAGGCACTAGTCGTGCAGGCTTATATTTTGAAAAAACATAGAGAAACCCAGTAAAAATGACATTGGTCGCATATTTCTTCATGATGATACTTTCCCATCTACTATTTTTATAGCGATTCCTGATAAAGCCAAATGATAAAAATATCTATTTAAATCAATAAGATAGTTATTATTTTGCAAAAATTTGAATTTTTTAGTTAATAATCGTTATCATTTGTATTAGAATGCACACCTATTGTTACGGCAGCAATCAGATGCCATTAGCAATATACCTTAACCATTTCGGTCTTTCGGCGATTTTTTCGCCCTAACTCCAAAATGGATTGGTAGTGGTTTGTGTTCCTTTAAGTTTAATCCCCTGTTTTATCAGAGGATTTTTTTTTCAAAGACACATACACAACTGTTGTCTATGAGTACATTTTTGTAACGAATAGAAAATATAAACAACACGCGATAAGAAACCTCTGAAAAAATAGCAGATGTGAGCATCGTTCAAAGTTGTAGCACTTCAAATCGAAGACATGATAGGTAGTTAGGCAAAATTTTAGCCTCGCAGAAACGCAGGTTTTTGCTTCGCAACCTATTGATTTACTTCGTAAATCAATAATTTTAGTCTATCGACTAAAATCAACCTTGTTTTAGCTTCGCGTACGCTTCGCAGAAACTGCGGCTTGATTACTTCGTAATCCTTTATTAACTGCGTCAATAAAGATTGCACCTAACGGTGAAATAAACCTTGTTTTTGTGAGCGTTTTTTGACCTGTATTAACCCAATGATTATATACAAGATTTCAAGAATTTTAGTAATGGTCTAATTTCTGGACTACGAATACAACTAAACCACATACAATCAATGTGTATGTCCAAATTTTTACATAATCAACAGCAATAAGTCAAATTCTTATTGAAAATTATTTTCAAAAGAAACACTTACTACGCACTGTTCTGTTTGTGAAACTTCAATAGCAATACGCACTGGGTTGTTGATGCTTTCTGTTAATTTTTCT
>JAGCOT010000140.1 GCA_017645365.1 Neisseriaceae bacterium | reverse complement strand
TGCAACATCTACCGTTGCAGAATATTGACCATCTGAACCTGCGGTCGCATTGACTGTTTTGCCACCAACGGTAATGTTCAGCGTAGCCCCTGCTTCCGCTGTGCCTGTAACCGTCATTTTTTGCGTCAATTTATCGTAAGTTGTGCTTGCAGTGGGTTTGGCAGTTTGCGTATCCAAAACCACAGTGTACCCTTGTGGCGTGTTGGCTACTGGGGCTTTGCCTGTTTTATCAGCAAAAGCCACTTCAATGCGATGCTGACCGTCATTGCCTGTTACTTTGATGGTATCGCTTGTGCCTTTTTGCCAAGTACCACTATCAATTTTATACAGCCAATCATGCCCATTGGTTTTGGTGATTTTGAATGTACCATCTTGGGTAATATTGTCATTGCTCAATCCAGTATCATTGACCAATGCTAAACCAATGTTTTTATTGACCAAAGTATCGGTAACATCATCTTTGACATTGATTTTCACCGTTTTAGAAGCACTTGCCCCATGCGTGTCGGTTGCAGTAATTTTTACAGAAACAGATGGTTCTTTTTCATAATTCAAAAATTGCCCTGCTTTCAGTTTCAGGTTGCCTGAAACCACTTCAAAGCGATTATCGCTAACGGAGTACGAAATTTTGTCGCCATCTTCATCAGTGGCTTGAACCGTAGTAATGGTGGCACCCTGAATGTTTTCGTCAATCGAAACTTCGGTCTTGCCCAACGACAATACAGGAGGATGATTGGGATTGTCAGACGCATCATCTTGAACATTGATTTTTACTGTTTCAACATCTTCTAAACCTTTGCCATCTTTGGCGGTAATTTTAACCGTTACCGTTTTTTCCTTTTCATAATCCAAAGACTGCCCTGCTTTCAGTTTCAGGCTGCCTGAAACAATTTCAAAACGATTGTCGCTGATTTCATATTGTGCTTTATCGCCATCGGGATCTTTGAACGAAACAGTGGTAATCGTGGCACCCTGAACATTTTCTTTAATGGAAACTTCATTTTTACCCACGCTTAAATCAGGTTGTTCATTCACATCTTGAACATTGATTTTTACGGTTTTAGAAACAGATGCACCTTTGGCATCTTTGGCGGTAACGGTAACATTTACCGCTTTTTCTTTCTCATAATCAAAAGACTGCCCTGCTTTCAGTTTCAGGTTGCCTTTATTATCAATTTCAAAACGGCTATCATTTACAGAATAGGTAATTTTATCGCCATCTTTATCAGTCGCTTTAACGGTCGTAATCGTGGCAGCCTGAACATTTTCTTTGATGGAAACTTCGGATTTGCCCAAAGTCAAAACAGGTTCGTGATTTGGGTTGTCAGAAGTATCATCCACAACTTTAATTCGCACGGTTTCTGAATCTTGATTGCCATGACCATCTTTGGCTATCACGGTAACCGAAACAATCGGTTCTTTTTCATAATCCAAAGCAACGCCGTCTTTCAGTTTCAGGCTGCCTGCAACGATTTCAAAACGATTGTCGCTGATTTCATAAATAGGCTGATCGCCATCAGGATCGGAGAATTTGACGCTGGTGATTTTCGCCCCTTTGACATTTTCTTTAATCGAAACAGTGTCTTGTCCCAAATCTAAATCAGGCTCGCGATTGGGCGTTGGCGTTGGCGTGGGCGTTGTGGCGTTGTCGGAAGTATCATCCACAACTTTAATTTTAACGGTTTCTGAATCTTGATTGCCATGCCCATCTTTGGCTATCACGGTAACCGAAACAATCGGTTCTTTTTCATAATCCAAAGCAACGCCGTCTTTGAGTTTCAGGCTGCCTGAAACAATCTCAAAACGATTGTCGCTGATGGTGTATGAAATGCTATCGCCATCAGGATCGCTGGCTTTAACAGTAGCGATTTTGGCACCCTTAACATTTTCTTTAATCGAAACAGTGTCTGGTAAATCCAAATCAGGCTCACGATTATTTTGTGGTTGATTGCCAGAATGATCGTTTTTGTCATCATCACCACCGCCACCACCAGCAAGAGCTGCAATCCCGCCTACCGCCAATAATCCTGCGGCAATCTTCGCTCCCAAAGGAACTCCTGTTGCAGAAGCACCTGATGACACTTCGGAGGCTAAAACCGCTTCGGCAACAGGCGTTGCAGGCATTGTTGGTGTTGGAATGTTGGCAGGAAGAACATTATTGGTCAGATAATAATCTTGCAAAACAACTTCCATATCTTGACTTTGACTGGTCAAAATCAAGTCGTCTCCTTGACGAGTGGCAATTAAATCCTCTGGAATTTCCCCTTGCAATTCATAATTATGTTTGTTGTTAATGGGAATAGTGGTTTGATTGTGTACTTCCAAAGGAACAGAAAATTGGGTGTTTAAATCAACAAATTGTAAAGACATCGTTATTCTCCATTGTCTAAAATATTTTGGATTTTATCTTAAATTTCTGTATGTTTGGGTATTTAAGTTACCCCTCTAAAAACGCCATGTTGCATTGCATATTGTGTTTATATCATGATGCTACGATAATTATTTTTTTACGAATGGAGGTTATTCATGCAGTACACATTAAATCCAGAAAAACTCGCACAACAAATGGAAGCATGGCAAAAACCTTGGATGGACGCATTTTCTTCCGTTTCGGCATCGCAAAATGTATGGCAAACCCAAATGCAAGATGTGATGAAAATGTGGCAAACACGAGATTGGTTAAATCCACAGGTTTTGGAAAATACTCTTTCTGAAGAAAATCAACAAAATTGGGCAGAATTGCCATTTTTTATGCAAATGCGTGCCGCTTATGAACAAGCGTGTACTTTTATGCGTGAGCATTTAGAAGCAACCATCCGCAATATGCCTGATGAGCAAAAAGGTTTGTTGCGTTTTTCTGCGGAACAATATTTAGCAGCATTAGACCCTAATAATTTCTTAATGACCAATCCACAAGCCTTGCAAGAAGCGGCAAAAACCAATGGGAAAAGTCTTGTACAAGGAATGCAAAACTTTTTAAATGATCTTAAAAAAGGGCGTATTTCCATGTCGGACACCAAACCATTCCGCATTGGCGAAACCATTGCCACCACTCCTGGTAAAGTGGTTTTTCGTAATGAAGTCATGGAAATTTTGCAATACACCCCCACAACACCCAAAGTGTACGAAAAACCTTTGCTGATTGTTCCACCTTGCATCAATAAATATTATTTGCTGGACTTGGGCAAAGGGAAATCTTTTGTAGAATATTTAGTGGCACAAGGTTATCAAGTGTTCTTGATTTCTTGGCGAAGTGCCGTAGAAGAAACCAAGTTTTTAACTTGGAATGACTACATTGAACGCGGGGTGATTACCGCTGTGCATACGGCTTGTGAAATCAGTAAACAATCCAGCGTTACCACAATCGGTCAGTGTATTGGCGGAGTGTTGCTCACAACCGCTTTAACCGTCCTAAAAGCACGCCGTTTGAATATGGTGAATGCTGCGGTATTCTTAACTTCTTTGGTCGATCACAAAAATCCTGGCGATATTAAATATTTTGTGAATGAAGCATTGGTGCGTTCTCACGAAGCACAGGTGGCGTCAGGTGGTATTGTCAGCGGTTTGGAATTGCAATCCACATTCTCATTTTTGCGTCCCAAAGATTTGGTTTGGCGTTATGTTCAAGACAATTATCTGATGGGCAAATCTCCGCGTGCGTTTGATATGCTTTATTGGAATAATGATTCGGTGGATTTACCCTTGCCAATGCACACTTTCTTCCTGCGACATTTTTATAAAAACAAAGCCTTAACCAAAGCAGGCTCTATCAGCGTTTGCGGTGTTCCTGTTGATGTGAATACGATTGATATTCCCATGTATTTCTTTGCAGCGGAAGCCGATCATATTGTTCCTGCTGCGTCTGTGTATGATGGCGTACGATTGTTCTCCAACTGTACCGATAAACGCTTTGTTTTGGGCGAATCAGGGCATATTGCAGGTTTAATCAATCCAGTATCCAAAAACCGTCGCAATTATTGGACAGGAGATGATTTTTCAGGTCATTTCGAACAATGGCGTAAAAATTCTGAAAAACACGCAGGCAGTTGGTGGCCTGATTTGATTGAATGGTTAAATGACCGTTCAGGTAAGAAAATCAATGCACCCAAACAAATGGGCAATCAAGAATATCCACCAATTGCCGATGCACCAGGTGAATATGTTCGTGCCAAAGCCATTCCAGCATTGATGACCCATTTAATATAGCCAGAAGCCACCAACTTTTTCAGGTTGCCTGACTTGATACAGGCAGCCTGAAAAAATATCTGCACAACTGACATTACATTTTTTCACGGCACTTTGCCAAACGCCTTTTGTATTACTGCAATTGTAAATTGTGCTCATAATTCTATTCGTTTTACAAGTATTTCATTTTGCAACAATATCTGCCCCAAAGAACCCCTGAAAAACTGCTGATGGACACACAGTCCAAAGTTGCAACAGCACTTCCAATCAAAAACATAACAAGGGGTTAAGCGAGATTTTAGCGTCGCCAAAACTCTGTTTTGACTTCGTCAAAACTTCGTTTTAGCTTCGCAGAAACTCTGTTCTGACTTCGTCAAAACTTCGTTTTAGCTTCGCAGAAACTCTGTTCTGACTTCGTCAAAACTTCGTTTTAGCTTCGCAGAAACTCTGTTCTGACTTCG
>JAGCOT010000139.1 GCA_017645365.1 Neisseriaceae bacterium | reverse complement strand
ACCGCAAATCTTTCCCACTTTTCTTGAAAGAATGTGAGTTTAGATTTAACTATGGGACACCAAAACAGCAACTCAAAACATTGCGAAAATGGTGTGGAATTTAACAATTTTTTGGGCTAATCTAATACAGCCCCTAATTTTGAAGTGAAATCGTTTTATATCTTTCAGGCTGCCTGAAACTTAAAAATTGATTTATTAAAGTTTAATTTGAGTTTATTTAAGGAATAAAAATATGAAGATACTGCTGATTGGTAGCGGTGGTCGCGAGCATGCTTTGGCTTGGAAATTAAGACAATCACCCAAAGTAGAACAAGTTTTCGTTGCACCTGGTAATGCGGGTATTGCCAAAGAAATAAATACAGAAACCCTCTCTTTGGCAACTTTTGAAGAATTGGTAGAATTCTGCCACAAAGAAGATATTGCTTTCACATTAGTAGGTCCAGAAGTTCCTTTATCCAGAGGAATCGTCAATTATTGGCGTGATGCTGGCTTGCCAATTTTTGGTCCCACCAAAGAAGCCGCCCAATTAGAAAGTTCCAAAGATTTTGCCAAAGCATTCATGATGCGACACAACATTCCTACGGCAAAATATCAAACATTCACCGATGCACAAACAGCACACGATTATGTCAATCAACAAGGCGTTCCAATTGTTATTAAAGCCGATGGATTGGCAGCAGGAAAAGGTGTGGTTGTTGCCGAAAGTTTAGAGCAAGCCCATGCGGCAATTGATGCCATGCTGATTGACAATGCAATGGGCGATGCTGGTGCACGCGTGGTCATTGAAGATTTTTTACAAGGCGAAGAAGCCAGTTTTATCGTCATGGTCGATGGTGAAAATGTTCTGCCATTGGCAAGCAGTCAAGATCACAAACGATTGCTCAATGACGACAAAGGTCCCAATACAGGTGGCATGGGTGCATACAGCCCTGCCCCAATCGTAACGCCAGAAGTTCATCAACGCGTGATGGACGAAATTATTCTGCCCACCATCAAAGGCATGAAAGAAGAAGGCAATCCATTCACAGGCTTTTTATACGCAGGTTTGATGATTGATGCTAATGGTGCTCCTTTTGTGGTGGAATTCAACTGCCGCATGGGCGATCCTGAAACGCAACCGATTATGATGCGTTTGCAAAGCGATTTTCCATCTTTGATTGAAGCCGCTCTTTCAGGCAGCCTGAACACTGTATCCGTCGAATGGGATCCGCGTCCTGCCGTTGGTGTTGTGATGGCAGCAGAAGGCTATCCCAACGAAGTTCGCAAAGGCGATGCCATTCACGGAGTTGAAGATGCTCATGATTTCGGCAAAATCTTTTATGCAGGTGTAAAAAGCACGCTGGGACATTTTGTAACCAACGGCGGTCGCGTTTTGTGTGCCGTAGCTTTGGGCAACACCATTGCAGAAGCCAAAGAAAATGCTTATAAAGTAGTCGAACCTATTCATTTTGATGGTATGCATTTTAGAACCGATATCGCCGACAAAGCCCTATCTCGAAAAGCATAACCCTTGTTTCTTATAGTCGGTTCACAGCAAAAACAGGCAAGGCAACTTTGCCTGCGACAGTATAAATAATACGGCAAGGCTATCGTTACGCTGCATGATTTTGCTGTGAATCGACTAAAAAAACAGCATCCCACATGGGATGCTGTTTTTTTCAGGCAACCTGAAAAAATTTCAACCTAAATACATATAAAGAAATCCTGCAAAAGTAGTAGTGATACAAAATGAAACAATATCCAGCGAATGCTTATTTTACAGAGGTTTCTAAAAATGATTTTTGGGTAAAAAAGAATAAAATATTTTTGGCAAAACACAATTTTCTAAACTTTTTTGCGAAAATAAAAAACGCCCATCACAAACAAATCCTAATTCTTGCCAGCATACATTGTTTAATGCGTCCATGATTTGATTGAGCATTTGTGGCGTACAAGCAAATTTTGGAAATATAGCCAACACCGAGCCATCATACTGGTGGCATGAATGTGTGAAAAATGGTTTTTTGTTGCGTGTTTTGCTATTGACATAAATGCGTGGCAAATCGCTTTCGTAATAATCTCGTCCCCAGCAATACCAGTTATTTTCGTTGAAATTTCTGATTTTGCGATTGATGAGTTTCTCTTTAAACGGCCATAAATAAGGAATATTTTGATTGTAAATCATCTTGCGTGTTTTGCCCGTTTGTACGGTTTTGGAATACACAAAGTCTAAATTTCCCCATTCTTCATTGACGAATATTGCATCACAACCGCTGACCGCACCAACCTTGACAAAAAATAAATCACTGAATTTGACGACATATTGATTACTGGTAAATAAAAGTTGTCCGTTTACACAGGAAAATTCTTTGATGGTATTGGTATTGCGTTGGAAATTGTCTTTTTCAAAACGCCAAATGGCACAATTAGGTTGGGCACTCTGAAAAATTTTACTATCCCCCAAGTCAATAAAATCGGTAATCGTGCCGTTTTGATAGATGAATTCATTAAGTTTGATCGCCGAAGTGGATTTGAGAAAATCTCTGGGCGTGATGAAAATCAACTCACCGTGCGATTTAAGATGCAAAATGGATTTGTAAATAAAGAACAAATATAAATTGCTGCGTTTGTCAAAAAGAGAAGCGTACGCTTGAAGTTTTTGTTTGGTATTGGGCGAAATGTCTTGATAACGCACATATGGCGGATTGCCAATGATGGTATCAAATTGATTCTCCAACGAATAATCAAAAAAGTCGATATTCAGCATATTGACTTCTTGAAATCTTGAATCAATTTCAATGCCCACCGCATTGGGAAGATTTTTCAAAAATGCCCCATCACCACAAGAAGGCTCTAATACCGTGCCAAAATTTTTGCGTAAAGACAGCATATTTTCCACAATGTTTTGTGGCGTAAATACTTGTCCTAATTCAGAAACATTTTTCAGGCTGCCTGAAAACGGTAAATTGGCCATTATTGCTTGATTTCTTTATAAAGATCGCAACCCTTTTGATCGCCTAAATCACAAGCAATGCCAAAATATTTTTTGGCAACGGCACTATTTCGTTTGAGCCCATAATTATAATGAAGTCCCAAAAGAATACATCCGCCTGCATCCCCATTGGTGCAACTTTTTTCAAAAAAATGATTGGCTTGTTGAACACTTCGGGGAACCCCACGTCCTTCGTCGTATAAAATTCCAATGCTTACACATGATAAACCCTCCCCTTGATCACAGCCTTTTGTGTACCATTGGAGTGCTTGTGCATAGTTTTGTTTGACGCTTATTCCTTCTTCATAATGATAACCCACCTTAACACAAGCTTTGGCTTGCCCTAATTTACAGGATTTTTCCCAAAATTGATGGGCTTGCGATATATTCATTTGAACGCTTCTGCCTGTATTGTAAAAAACCCCAACATTGAAGCAGGCTGTGGCATGATTCATGGCACAACTTTCTTCAAATAATTGAAATGCTTTTGTGTTTTTGTTTTGTTTACTTGCTTGAACGCCTTGTTCAAACAAACTTTCGGCATCTTGTGTCGAAAAATTGCTACCACAAGAGGCAAGTAAGAAAAGAATTGAAGATAAAAATAAGAAATTGCGACTCGATTGTTTGGCAATCTCTTTTATGGACTTTGTCCCAACAAATTTTGTGTTGTCGAATGTCATGTTGAATGTCCTTGTCAAAACAGGCAGGCTGAAAATTTTTCAGGCTGCCTGAAAATGGCAGCCTGAAAGTTTTTTATCTTTTATCTACTGGAACATAGTCGCGACGAGGCGAACCTGTGTACAACTGACGCGGACGACCGATTTTTTGGTTTGGATCCGCAATCATTTCGTGCCAGTGAGAAATCCAGCCCACAGTTCTTGCCAAAGCAAAAATCACGGTGAACATGGAAACAGGAATACCCAAAGCACTCAACACAATGCCCGAATAGAAATCCACATTTGGATAAAGTTTCTTCTCAACAAAGTAAGGATCGCTCAATGCAATGCGTTCCAATTCCATTGCCAATTTGAATTTAGGATTATCACGCAAGCCTAATTCGCTCAAAACTTCATCACAAGTTTGTTTCATGATTTTGGCACGCGGATCAAAGTTTTTATACACACGATGACCAAAACCCATCAAACGATAGCGTTTTTCTTTAACGCCTTTCATAAATTCTTCAACATTGGATACATCGCCAATTTCGTCCAACATTTTCAACACGGCTTCATTCGCACCGCCGTGTGCAGGTCCCCAAAGACACGCAATACCAGCAGCAATACAAGCAAATGGATTAGCACCTGATGAACCTGCCAAACGCACAGTTGAAGTTGATGCATTTTGCTCGTGATCAGCATGCAAAATGAAAATGCGATCCAATGCACGAACCAAAACTGGATTAGGTTTGTACTCTTCACAAGGAATAGAGAACATCATGTGCATGAAGTTTGCAGTGTAAGACAAATCATTGCGTGGATATACAAATGGTAAACCCACAGAATAACGATAACACATCGCTGCCAATGTTGGGATTTTAGAAATCAAACGATTTTCAGCCAAACGGCGATGTGCTGGATTTTTAATGTCCAAACTGTCTTGATAGAATGCAGACAATGCACCCACAACACCTACCATCATCGCCATAGGATGTGCATCACGACGGAAACCTGTGAAAAATTTCGCCAGTTGGTCATGCACCAAAGTGTGATGAATGATGTCGTATTCAAATTGTTGTTTTTGCTCTTTATTGGGCAATTCACCATACATCAACAAATAGCAAGTCTCTAAATAATCGCTATGTTCTGCCAATTGTTCAATTGGATAACCACGATAATATAACTGTCCTTTCCCGCCATCAATGAAAGTAATTTTAGATTCGCATGAGGCTGTGGAGGTAAAGCCAGGGTCAAAAGTAAAGTCCCCAGTTTCCGCGTAAAAAGGACGGATATCCAAAACATCTGGACCCATAGAACCTTTTAAAATGGGCAATTCAAACGGTTCCTGACCAGGAATATTCAAAATGGCTTTATCTGACATATTATTCTCCTAAACTTATTTAAACATCTGTTGTAAAACTTTCAGGCTGCCTGTTTCAATATCAGGCTGCCTGAAAAACGGATCAGTTGCAAGATTGTATTTTTGCGACCAATGCTACTTGATCTGTTTGATCTAAAATTTTGCTTCCTTGAAGAACTTGCAATAACTCTTGATCATTCAATCGCAAAATATTTTCCAGCGTTTTGAGTTGTTTTTCATCTAAACTCAAAAAACCGTTGGCATCTGCAATAAAGCGGTTAAAAATAATGTCCAACTCCAATAAACCGCGTCGCATCTGCCAACGCACTTGACGCTGATAATAGTATAAAGAATCCGTCATACCATTCGTTGCAACATCAATTCTTTGATTTTGCCAATCGCTCTTGTTGGGTTCAGATGTTTTGGACAAACATCGACACAATTCATGATTGTATGACAACGGAATAAACGATATGGATCATCTAAATTATCCAAGCGTTCATTGGTGAGCGAATCTCGTGAATCCGCAATAAAGCGATAAGCATTCAATAAACCAGACGGACCAACAAATTTATCTGGATTCCACCAGAATGATGGACAAGAAGTGGAACAACATGCACACAAAATACATTCGTACAAGCCGTCCAATAATTGCCTATCTTCTTGTGATTGATAATATTCGCGTTCTGGTTCTGGATCGTTATTCACCACATAAGGTTTGATAGAGTGGTATTGTTTGAAAAATTGCGTCATGTCCACAATCAAATCGCGTACCACAGGCAAACCTGGTAATGGTGCCAAACGAATAGGCTGTGCCAACTCACGAATGTTTGTCAAACACGCTAAACCATTTTTGCCGTTGATATTCATGCCATCAGAACCACAAATACCTTCACGACATGAACGGCGGAAAGACAAACTATCATCTTGGGCTTTTAATTTCACCAAAGCGTCCAGCAATTTGACATCAGTCGGCTCAATTTCTAATTCATAATCCTGAAAATAAGGTTTTTTATCTTTATCTGGATTATACCGATAGATTTGAAAACGAATTTTTTCCATAGCGTTTGTGTCCTCTTCCTTTTAATAAACGCGTTTTGCTGGCTTAATGTATTCAACCGTTAAAGGTTTGGTATGAACGGGTTTGTACGACAAGGTTTTTGTTTGCGTATTGTACAAAGAGTGTTTCATCCAATTCTCATCATCGCGTTCTGGGTGGTCATCAGATGCGTGAGCACCACGAGATTCTTTGCGGGCTTCTGCTGAAACAATGGTTGCTTTGGCAACTTCAATTAAGTTCTCTAATTCTAACGCTTCCAAGCGTGCGGTATTCCAAACACGACTCTTATCTTTGATTTCGGTGCGTTTTACTTTTTCCGCAATCTCAAATACTTTAGTAACACCTTCTTTCAAGATAGCATCTGTACGGAATACACCAGCATGAGATTGAATCGTGCGTTGTAACTCACGGCGAACTTCATCAACATTTTCACCGCCTGTTTGATTCTCTAAACGATCCAAGCGGGATTTAGTCAATTCACCTGCATTTTCAGGCAATGGTCGCCATTCTTTTTGTTCTTGGATATAACGAATCATGCTGTCGCCTGCGGATTTACCGAAAACAACCAAGTCCAACAGCGAGTTCGTACCTAAACGATTGGCTCCATGCACAGAAGCACAAGCACATTCACCTGCGGCATAAAAACCAGGTACTACTTTTTCTAAATCATCCCCCTCTGGAACCACAACTTCACCATGATAGTTGGTAGGAATACCGCCCATCATGTAGTGTGTTGTTGGCACTACTGGAATTGGGTCTTTAATGGGATCAACACCTGCAAAGTTAATCGCAATTTCACGAATACCTGGCAATTTAGATAAAATTTCCTCCGCACCCAAATGATCCAATTTCAACAAGACATGGTCTTTATCTTTGCCACAACCACGACCTTCGTGAATTTCCATAGCCATTGCACGAGAAACCACATCACGACTTGCCAAATCTTTTACTGTTGGTGCATAGCGTTCCATAAAGCGTTCGCCTTGTGAATTTAGCAAATAGCCACCTTCACCACGCACACCTTCGGTAATCAACACGCCCGCACCTGCAACACCTGTTGGGTGAAATTGCCAGAATTCCATATCTTCCAGAGGAATACCAGCACGAGCAGTCATACCTAAACCATCGCCTGTATTCATAAACGCATTGGTAGAAGAAGCATAAATGCGACCTGCCCCACCTGTGGCAAACAGAACGGCTTTGGCGTGCAAGATGTACACATCGCCAGTTTCCATTTCCATAGCAACAACACCGACTACGGCACCTTCACTATCACGAATCAAGTCTAATGCAGACCATTCCACAAAGAATTGCGTGTTGGCACGCACATTTTGTTGATACAAGGTATGCAACATGGCATGCCCTGTTCTGTCGGCTACGGCACAAGCACGCTCCACTGCACGCTTGCCGTGTTCTGCGGTATGACCTCCGAAAGGGCGTTGATAAATTTTCCCAGAAGGAACGCGGTCAAAAGGCATACCCATGTGTTCCAATTCAATCACAGCTTCTGGTGCTTGACGAGTCATAAACTCAATCGCATCTTGGTCGCCCAACCAGTCTGAACCTTTTACGGTATCGTACATATGCCAAGTCCAATGATCTTCTTGAACATTGCCCAAAGAAGCAGAAATACCACCTTGTGCAGCCACTGTATGCGAACGCGTAGGGAAAACTTTGGATAAAACGACTGTTTTCAAGCCTGCTTTGGACAGTTGTAAGGCTGCACGCAGACCTGCACCACCACCGCCAACAATGACAGCATCAAAACGACGGACAGGAAAACTCATGACTTACACCCCCCAAATAACTCGAACAGAATAAATAAAAGTGCCCACCAACCATAAGATAGTCAGTACATGCATCGTTAAACGCAAACCCATAGGTTTCACATAATCCATCCATACATCACGAATACCTACCCAAACATGCAGCAACAATGCCAAAACAGTGATTTGAGTAAAAATACGCACAATGGTATTAGAAAAGAACGCTTGCCAACCTTCATAAGTATTGGGCATTGCGAACAGTCCAATCAGAAGGAAAACAGTATAAACCAACATAATGACTGCGGTAATGCGTTGCAAAACCCAATCACGCAAACCGTAATGTGCTCCTGTTAAATGACGATTTACCATAACAAAACCCCTACAATCAAAGCCAAAACAGGTGCTACAAAAGCAACCAATTTAGCGGTTAAACGCGCTGTTTGTAATTCCAATCCTTTGTGTGCGTCTAAAAATAAAAAACGCAAACCCGCAAGCAAGTGGTGCAAATACGCCCACAGGAGCAAAATCAAAATAATTTTGACCAGTGGATTGGCAATAAAACTACGATATGTTTCAAATTGATATTCGCTATTGAGCGAACCTGACAAAAGCCAAATCAAAACAGGAAGACAAACAAACAAACCAACACCTGTAATGCGATGCAAAATAGAAACAATCGCTGGAATGGGCATTCTTGGTGCAATGTATGCTATGTCAAGATATTTAGGACCTTTTTGCATAATATTCCTCAATTTATGGTCATGGTTGTGTACAACTCAAACGGCTCGTTGTGATTCATTTTTCAGGCAGCCTGAAAATGGTTTTAGCTTCACTGAAACTTCGTTTCAGGGTGCCTGAAATAGTTGAGTTCTTTAATTTGCTTGCGTATTGAATATTCTGTTTTTGTTGATGTATGGGCGTACCACAGATGCAAAAGCAGTTTTTTCAACAGGGATAAAGCAATCTAAACGATGCCTGTAAAACATCACTTCGGATTAAATTATCCGAAGCACCAAAACATATAAATATACTCCATTTTGGTATGGTTTTGAAAGTTTTATTTCAGTCTGCCTATAAAACTTGGCTTTCATAAGGCTTACTCTGTTTGATTAGAGTGTATTCCACGCTTAACATGAACAGTTAACAATGCTACCGCCGCTGGGGTAATACCTGATATTCGCGAGGCTTGACCCACCGTTTCTGGCTGGTGCTGATTGAGTTTCTGTATCACTTCTGTGGACAAACCGCGTACTGCGTTGTAATCAAAATTTTTCGGCAAAGTTAAATGCTCTAAATCACGCAATTTAGAAACTTCTTCATTTTGACGATCGATATAACCTTGATATTTCGTCAAAATTTCCACTTGTTCTGCGGCTTCTAAACTCAATGGCATTTCTGGTGCTGCATTTGGAAGCGTCATTAAATTTTGATAATGCACTTGCGGACGGCGTAATAGTTCATGCAATGAATATTCGTGTTCTAATTTTTGCCCTAAAACTCGCTGCTGCTCACTTTCAGGCAGCCTGAAAGGAGTAACCCATGTGGATTTTAATCGCTGCATCTCGCGTTCTACGGATTCTCGTTTTTCGTTGAACAATCGCCATTGTTCTTCGCCAACCAATCCTAATTGATGTCCTTGTTCAGTTAAACGGAAATCTGCATTATCTTCTCGTAATTGCAGACGATATTCTGCTCGTGCCGTGAACATTCGATAAGGCTCTGTAACCCCACGCGTCAATAAATCATCAACCAAAACACCTAAATAGGCTTCTGAACGATGCGGTGTCCAACTGTCTTTATTTTGTACCATTAAGGCTGCGTTGGTGCCTGCTAACAGCCCCTGTGCAGCAGCCTCTTCATAACCTGTTGTCCCATTGATTTGTCCTGCAAAAAACAAGCCTTGAATGGTTTTGCTTTCCAATGATGCTTTTAAGGCTCGCGGATCAAAATAATCGTATTCAATCGCATATCCAGGACGCAAAATGCGTGCATTTTCCAATCCTCTCATAGAACGCACCAAGACAACCTGAATATCAAAAGGAAGACTGGTAGAAATACCATTAGGATAATATTCATGCGTATCCAAGCCTTCTGGTTCCAAGAAAATTTGATGGCTATCTCGATGAGCAAAGCGATTGACTTTATCTTCGATAGATGGACAATAACGCGGTCCAACCCCTTCGATTTTTCCTGTAAACATTGGGCTACGATCAAAGCCTGATCGAATGATTTCATGAGTATGAGCATTGGTATGCGTAATCCAGCAAGAAATTTGGCGTGGATGCAAAACAGCTGAACCTCTAACCGAAAATACTGGCACAGGGTCATCACCTTTTTGTTCTTGTAATTGTGAAAAATCAATCGTTCGCCCATCAATGCGAGGAGGGGTTCCTGTTTTTAATCGTCCTTGTGGCAGATTTAATTCACGCAAACACGACCCCAAATGTGTAGCAGCGGCATCCCCTGCTCGTCCGCCTGTATAATTTTCTAAACCAATGTGAATTTTTCCTGTTAAGAAAGTTCCTGCCGTCAATACCACTGTTGATGAATAAAAAGCGACATTCATGGCTGTTCGCACGCCGATAATGCGTTCGCCTTCCAATAGAATGTCATCAACGGGTTGTTGAAATAAATCTAAATTTTCCTGATTTTCCAACATCTGTCGAATGGCTGCTTTATAGCGAACACGATCTGCTTGGGCACGAGTGGAACGCACCGCAGGACCTTTGGAGGCGTTTAATCGCCGAAATTGAATTCCCCCCAAATCAGCCGCTAATGCCATTGCCCCTCCCAAAGCATCAACCTCTCGAACCAAATGTCCTTTGCCAATACCACCAATAGCAGGATTGCACGACATTTGTCCCAAAGTTTCAATATTATGCGTCAAAAGAAGCGTTTTTACGCCCATGCGTGCGGCTGCTAATGCCGCTTCTGTTCCCGCATGACCGCCGCCAACCACGATGACATCGTATTTATCTGGATAATGGATCGTATTATTCATCATTGTTTTAATCTTAAAGAAAATCCGCTTAATAAAAAAAGCCAATTCCAATGCAATGGCTTAATACAAATAAAACAGAGAACTTAATTTTACCATTGAAATCCAATGGACAAAATTTTCAAAACAATCAAAACAAAAAGCGATGCACCCAGTGCATCGCTTGATTGATGGAAATCTGGATTATTGAACCAAAAAATCGTTCAAAGAGCGACCTCTACTTAATTCTTCTTCCAACCAAAGTGGCTTACGACCTTTACCAGACCAAGTTTCACCAGTTAATGGATGTGCATACTTAACACTCGTAGAAAAGGCTTGTTGCAATTCTTCCAGCGTGATGCCTTCTTTTTTCATTTGTTTTAATAATGCACGAATTGCTTTTGCTTTGGCAGAAGCCCCTGTATTAGATTGAATTGCACGCAATTCAGCTTTAATACGGCGTTGCTCTTCCATCAATTTTTCGATTCGTCTTTGTGCATTGATACGCATTTTACATCTCCGATATAAGTTTATTTTCCAAAAACATTTTGAATTTTAATCTTATTTATTTTTTTTAGCAACTTTATTTTTACGATAAATATTAAATTCAAACAACTATGTTCTTACATCGTTCTGATGTTTTATGAAAATTGCTTTATAATCTGTAATCTATTCATTTAATCTCGATACATTATCATTGACTTAAATTATGAAAAAACTGTTTTTCTTTCTGCTTACTATTTTGATAGGAATTCATTTATTTGCCTATGGAAGTATTTTGTTTTACCGTGCTTTTTACCCGCACAAAACCATATTCATGCAATGGCGTATGTGGCAAACCAAAAGCCAAGCAGCGTTACAATATCAGCCCATTCCCTATCATTCAATTCCAGACCGTTTTAAACGAGCCGTAATTGCATCGGAAGACGCACGATTCGCACAGCATGATGGTTTTGATTGGGAAGGCATTCAGGCTGCCTTACGAAAAAACGAACGCAAGGGGACAATCAAAGCAGGCGGTTCAACCATCAGCCAGCAATTGGCCAAAAATTTATTGCTTACGCCCCACCGTAACTTCTTACGCAAAGGGGAGGAAACGGTTATTACCAGCATATTGGAATCCACCACCCATAAAGACCGCATTTTGGATTTATATCTAAATGTTATTGAATGGGGCGATGGAATTTACGGCGTAGAATCAGCGGCTCAATATTATTTCCATCATTCTGCCAATCATCTTTCTAATCAAGAAGCTGCTCGTTTGGCGTCTATGATTAATCGTCCGACTTTTTATCAAACACACCCCCAAAGCAAAGCCCTGCGTCATAAACAAAACATTATTCAACGCCGTATGAAAAAAGCCACTTTACCTGATTGACAAGTTTTCAGGCAGCCTGAAAATATTTTAGAATTATTCATTGACTTGCATCAATTTAAGAAAAACGCTTTCCAAATCAGTTTCCAAAGTTTGGATATTTTCAACGGAAACTTGATGCTGATTTAAATTTTGCATCAACTGTGTAAACGCTTCGTAATCGGCAAAATGGCATAAATAGGTGTGCTCATTTTTTTGAGAATATTGAATGTTTTGCAAAAGATTTTCGATGTTTTCAGGCTGCCTAAAAGTCATCATGATACGAATACCATCGTTGTTTTTGAGTAAGTTTTCCGTAGAATCCAAAGCCAATAATTGCCCCTGCTTCATCATGGCAATACGCGTGCAAAGATTTTGTGCTTCTTCTAAATAGTGTGTGGTCAAAATGATGGTATGTCCTTGCTCATTCAAACGCCGCATAAACGCCCATAAATTTTGACGCAAATCCACATCAACCCCTGCCGTAGGCTCATCCAAAACAATGACATCAGGCTTGTGTACCAATGCCTGTGCCACCATTAGCCTGCGTTTCATACCCCCCGAAAGATGTCGCGTATTGGTGTCGATTTTGTCAAGCAAGCCCAAATGTTGCAAAATTTCTTCAATCCAATCATCATTTTTGGCAATGCCAAAATAGCCCGATTGAAAACGCAATGCCTCACGCACCGAAAAAAACGGATCAAAAGCGATTTCCTGTGGAACCACACCCAAATGACGGCGAACATCAAACGGTTGATTTTGAATGTCAAAACCTTGAACTTGAATACTGCCAGAAGTCAGTTTTACCAAGCCTGCCATCGCAGAAATCAGCGTTGTTTTCCCCGCACCGTTAGGACCTAATAAGGCGAAAAATTCCCCTTGATTGACTTGAAAATCAATATCTTTCAACGCTTGAAAACCATTTTTATAAATTTTGGAAACATGATTAATCGAAACAGCAACAGACATAAAAATCTCTTTTGAATAAGGTTTTTTGGTAATTTCAGGCAGCCTGAAAATAATTCAAATGAAAAACGGTGCGATTATACCAAACGCAAAAAATCATTATATCTTCCTTTATTTTTACGGTAAGATGACCGCTTGATAAAAATTTTCACCCATTCATGATTTATGAAATTACAACAATTACGCTATTGTTTGGAAGTATATAAACAAAAACTGAATGTTTCCGAAGCAGCAGAAGTTTTATTCACTTCGCAACCTGGCATTTCCAAACAGATTCGCTTATTAGAGGAAGAAATTGGTGTGCCGATTTTTGTGCGTCAGGGGAAGCGGTTGACTGGCGTTACTCAAGCTGGTGAAATGGTTTTGGCGATTGCCGACCGCATTTTGCGTGATGCTCAAAACATTAAAAAAATTGGTGATGATTTTGCTCAAAAAGATACGGGCACGCTCACCATTGCCAGCATTTTAACTTGGTCGCAAAATGCGTTTTCTCCTATTTTTGTTGATTTTTGCCAAGAGTTTCCCAATTGCAGCGTTTCTCTTAAAACCTGCACATCGCAAACTGTCATTGATTTATTAGAAAAAGATGAAGCAGACATAGGTATTTCTTGTGGCAATCCTGAAAATTGGGAAAATGTTCATTATTTTCCATTTACCCATTTGAAACCGCATTTGATTGTCCGTAAAAATCATCCTTTGGCACACAAAGAAACCATTCATTGGTCCGATTTTCTCCAATATCCACTTTTACTGGAAAGTGTTTTGACTGATGACGACCAATTTTTCTTGCAAAATTTTGTCGAATACGGATTGGAAAAACCTGAAATTCTGTTGACATCAAGCGATTTGAACACAATTTTCTCTTTGGTAGCACAAAAAATGGGAATTGGCGTTGTGGTTTCTGATGTATCCGATGGGCATCCTGAAATCATCAGCAAAGATTTATCGCATTTAGTCAAGCCTATTCCGCTTTATCTTGTGCTGAAAAACAATTATTACTTACAAAATTATGCGTATCATTTTATGGAAAAAATCGCCCCGCAATTTAATGCAGGCGATCTGAAAAAACTGTTGTATCAACCCATTGTGGAAGATTATTCCATTTAGTTTTACCATTTTTCAGGCTGCCTTAATGGATAGGTAAACAAAACAAACTCGCCATGATGGCGAGTTCGTTATCGAAACGGACTTTAAACAATCCGTGTTATTGGTCTGATTAGATGATGGAGTATCAGCCAATATAAAGAACAGAGGCTTTTTCAAATGAAGCAATGTTCATTTTTGCCAAGCGATATTTCAAATGAGAACGCTCGTTCTCTGACAAGTTCAAATTGTGTACATCAATTTGAAAATCGCCCATTTTTTCGTATGCTGTTTTAAGAAAATCAATCATATTGTATTTCATAACCAATCTCCTTGATGAATGTTCGTGGTAGTGGTCGCTACCGTTTCGACTGTGGCGGATTTTAAACCGCCGTTCCCTTAACTGATGAGTTCATTATCCTTGTTTGTTTTTCAAAACTCAAACTTTGGTCGCAACTTTTTTCGTTTTTCATCATGATGTTAAGCGTTTTCATAGCATTTTCTTTATGATTATTTTTAGAGCAAAGGTTCTACCTGTTTGAGAATAATTATCAAAAGTATCCTATTTTCATGCTGTAACAAATAATCTTATGATGAAATATTGTTTTCTTGATAGATAAAATTCTATTTACATCATTTATGGAAACTTGATAAATACCTGTTGTATTTTTGTTACAAATCATCCACTTTTTAAAATGATTAGATTTTGATTGAAACTCCATTACTGTTACAGGCAAGCTGAAAATCTTTTCTGTAAAGGAATACACGGTTTTTAAAACATTGCAACTATTTTTTCAGCCTGCCTGTTTTATTTCACAGGCAGGCTGAAATGCTGCAAAGTATTTTTCAGGCTGCCTGAAAGTATTAGAAAAACAGCATCAGCACAATCATGCAAGCAAAAAAGATAAAAATCAATGCAGAAAAATATTCAAATGACACGCGATGACGCAGATAGATTTTTTGAAATAATGGACGCGAAAAAACCAATCCTATCAACAAAAACCACAAAACATTTTCTAAAAATACCATGCCTGTAACAGCAAGCCCTATCCAAATGTTTTGGTACAAAATCTGAAAAGACGCAAAAATTCCACCAAAATACATTACCGCTTTGGCATTGGATAAATTCGTCCATAAACCAAGACGAAACAATGAAGCCGTTTCAATTTTCTGATTGGATAAAGAAAGTGGGTCTTTGGCATGAAGAATGATGTTGATGGCAAGATAAATCAAATAACACGCCCCTGCAATACTCATCAAATAGTACAAAAAGGGAAAATGCTTGATTAATTGTCCTAAACCGCCCAGCGTTAGCAACGACCAAAAAATCACTCCGCAACCGATGCCTAAATTAATGTACAGTCGTTGCCAAAAATTTTGTCCAGATAATGCAGAACGCACTACAAGAAAAAAATCTTGTCCAGGACTGGCAACCGCAAACCAGTGCACTAAAAAAATCGTGAAGAAAATCATGGTATTACGAACGCTTTCTACGCCGCAAACGCCGAGCAATCCACATCACATAACCCGATAAACTGTAAATCAGGAAAAAACAGAATAAAATCAATGACGGCTGCCAAGACAAAACCAACAGCAAGAAAATCACCAATACCAATACAAATAAAGGCACCGTTTTTTGCATTCCCAATTCTTTAAAACTCCAAAACGGAATTTGTACCACCATCGAAATGCCTGCAAACAGTGTAATGCCCAAAGCAATATATTCGATATACGGCAATCGTTCATAACCATGATGCACCCAAACCAAACCTGCCACCAAAGCCGCTGCCGTTGGACTGGGAACACCAATAAACCAGCGTTTGTCTACTTTGCCAATCAGTGTATTGAACAAAGCCAAACGCAATGCCGCACAGGCACAAAAAATAAACGCTACCGAATAACCAATGCGTCCAAATTGATGCAGTTGCCACATATAAGCCACCAGTGCGGGGGCCACGCCAAAACTCACCATATCCGCCAAACTGTCTAATTGCTCGCCAAAACTACTTTGACTATTGGTCATGCGTGCAACGCGACCGTCCATACCATCACAAATCATGGAAATAAAAATCCACATGGCAGATTTTTCGTAATAGCCTTTCATCGCCAATGTGATGGAAAAAAACGCCGCCAATAAGGCACATAGGGTAATGGCACTGGGCAGTAAATAAATGGCATTTAATCGCCTGCCCTGCATAAAATCATATTCTTCTGGTTCTTCCATATTATTCATCGTTGATTGATTGTTTATTGTTTCAGGCAGCCTGAAACCTTGCAAAACTGCTCGATTATAAGCACAGTTCAAAGTTGAAGTAGTACCGCAAATGAAAACATATGATTAGGCTTTTTTGCAAGCAACACACAAAACATCTCGTAGACGCCAGTCTCGTAGACGCCAGTTTTGCAAAGGTTTCAGCCTAAAAATTAAATTAAGTTAAAATGTCAACTTCAAAATTATTTTCTGCTTTCATTGTAATATAAAACCTATTTTAAAGGAAAACTGATGCCTCCTTTGGAACAATCTTTATTTCTTCCTGATGAAAAATCCACCATTCAATTAGCAGAAAAATGGGCGAAACCTTTATTTTCTGCTACGCAAAAACAACGCGTGATTGTTTATTTAAACGGTGATTTGGGGGTTGGAAAAACCACTTTTGTGCGTGGCATTTTGCGTGCTTTGGGGTTTCAGGGTGCCGTTAAAAGCCCTACTTACACTTTACTGGAAACTTACAGGCTGCCTGAAATCACCATTTTTCATTTTGATTTGTACCGCTTTTCTGATCCATTAGAATGGGAAGATGCAGGTTTTAACGATTTACTGCAAAACCGTGCATTGTCTTTTATCGAATGGTCCGAATATGGGAAACCTTGTGTTCCTGATGCCGATATTCAGTTTAACTTTGCCATGCAGGACAATGGAAGAAACTGTACAATACAATCTGTTTTGTTTTGAGAAAGCCACATATGAAAAAATATTCCAGACGACAATTACTCACCACGACCGCTGGTGTCCTTTTGTTGTCTGTTTCTCCTGTGGCAGTTGCGGCACCAAGCAAAAACAATGCACCAAGCAACAATCAAGAATCCACTTCATCAGCACAATTTGTGGCAGTGCGTGTTTGGCCTGCGGAAGCCTATACAAGGGCTACGATTGAATCTTCTGCTCCTTTGGAATACAAACATTTTATGCTGAATAATCCAGAACGCTTGGTGGTGGATATTCGCAACGCACATCTGAATGAAATCATCAAAACATTAAGCAGCAAAGTTTTGGCACGCGATCCTTATCTTAAAACCATTCGCGTAGAACAACACGATGCCGAAACCATTCGTATTGTGTTCGACTTAAAAACCAAAGTCGAACCACAAATTTTTACGCTGAATCCTATTGCCAATTTTAAAAATCGTTTGGTCATCGACTTATATCCTGCCGTAGTGCTGACGGAAGAAGATCCGCTGATGTCCTTATTGCAAGACTATCGCAACGGTAAAGTGCGAAGTGATGGCTCAACCAAAATTACCGCCAAAACATCTATTCCCGATCAAAAAGTGGATATTTCTTCTGCTCCATCAGAAAGCAACGATGTTTTGGGCGATAAAATTCGCGAAATTTTGGCCAAACAAAAAAAACCATCTACTGGCAAAATTGCCGATACACCTAAAACCACATCAGGCAAAAAACGGCAAATTATTGTGGTACTGGATCCAGGACACGGCGGAGAAGATCCTGGTGCGATTGGACCTTCTAATTTATACGAAAAAAATGTGGTGCTGAACATTGCACGCGCTTGTCGTCATCAATTAGAAAAAATAGGTTACAAAGTCTATATGACTCGCAATGAAGATGTCTTAATTCCATTGGCGGTGCGTGTTGCCAAAGCACGCAAACTGAAAGCCGATATTTTCATTTCCATTCACGCCGATGCGTTTACCAACCCATCCGCACGCGGTACTGGCGTTTATGTATTAAGCAAAAAAGGGGCATCTTCCAGTTCTGCTGCCAGTTATTTGGCGAAAACACAAAATATGGCGGATGCGATCGGCGGCGTGCGTTCTACTGGGGATTCTATGGTAGACAGCACTTTATTCGATTTAATGCAAACCGCCACCATGAATGACAGCATGAAATTAGGCAAATTTGTGCTGAATCATTTAAGCAAAATCAATCCACTACATAAAGGTCATGTGGAACAAGCCGCATTTGCCGTGTTAAAAGCCCCTGATGTCCCTTCAATTTTGGTTGAAACCGCCTTTATTTCCAATCCACAAGAAGAAAAACTGCTTGCCAGTGCCCAATTCCGCAATCAAATCGCTTCTATGATTGCCGATGGCGTCCATGCTTATTTCAAAAGTGGTGTTTCCATTCGTTAGTATTTCCTAAACTCATCAGGCACCCTGAAAACTATTGATTGGACAACTTTGATCACTTTCAGGCTGCCTTTTATGCAGCCTGAAAAAAACCGCTACAAAACGAATAGATGCAAGATGCTTCAAACTTGCAGTAGCAAATCGAAGGCGAAATTTTAACTTCGCAGAAATGTGCGGCAAATGATCGTTGTTATGAATTCAAAGTTACCGCCCACGCAAGAACAGTTGGTCTAAATCATTCATCGTCAGTTGTACCCAAGTGGGGCGTCCGTGATTGCATTGATTGCTGCGTTCGGTTTGTTCCATATCGCGTAATAATTGGTTCATTTCTGGAATGGTCAATTTCCTACCAGCACGCACAGAACCATGACAAGCAATAGTCGCTAACAGGCGATTTTCTTCTTCTTCTGCGATTTTGGATTCACCAAAATTCGCCAAATCTGCCAAAATTTTTCTCACCATTTCCACAGGGTCGGCACGCAACAATAAATGTGGCACGGCACAAACGGCGATCGTATTGTCTTTTATCGAAATGCGAAAACCATAATCTTGCAAGCGTGCAGCATATTGTTCAGCGGTAGCAATTTCTTCATGTGTAGCTTGAAATGCAGGCGGAATCAGCAAAGATTGTGATGCAATTTTTTGACTTTGTTTTTGCTGTTTGAGTTTTTCGTAATGAATTCTCTCGTGGGCGGCGTGCATGTCCACCACGATTAAACCCTCTTGATTTTGACTCAAAATATAAATATCAAAAATTTGTGCCACAGCAAATCCCAAAGGTGGAATTTCTTGATTTTCCGTAGTGGTATTTTCTGTTTCAGGCAGCCTGAAAGGGTTTTTTTCCGCATTTTGATACAGCGGTGCAAAAGTATTGACCGCATCAAAATCTTCTCGCAACTGTAAACCTTTTTGTTGTGTTGGATAAGACGGACGCGATTGGGAATACGAAACCGAAGACTTGCCACTTTTCCCCAAGAAGGCACCCTGAACATGAGATAAGGCAGGCTGAAAACTTTGCGGACGCTGTTTTTCAGCAATAATTTGCGAAAGCGTTTCACTGGCTTGACTGATGGAAGAGGTAACAGACGCCGATGTTTTGGCTAATACTTTATCCAAAACATGAAAAATAAATTGATGAATCGCTTGGCTTTCACGAAAACGCACTTCGGTTTTGGTAGGATGCACATTCACATCCACTTCATTGGCGGGCATATCCAAAAACAACACAAATGCAGGGGTGATTTGATGATGCAAAACATCTCGATACGCTTGCTTGACTGCGTGCAAAATGGTTTTATCTCTCACAAATCGCTGATTGACAAAACAAAATTGTTGATTGGTTTTGCCTTGTGTAAAAGTGGGTTTGGCAATGCATCCTGACAAACAAAAATCGCCAACCGTTTCATCAACAGGTAAAGAGGCAGCCTGAAAATCTTCGCCGACAATGGATCCAATGCGTTCGGATAAAGATTGAATAGGCAAATGCAGAACGCTTTTGCCGTTGTGCGTTACGCTAAATGCTACTTGCGGATTGGCAAGAGCAATGCGTTCGATGGCATTCATGCAATGGGCGTATTCTGTGGATTCTGATTTTAAAAATTTTCGCCGTGCGGGCGTATTGAAATAAATTTCGCTAATTTCAACAATGGTTCCCACTTCGCAAGAAACAGGCGTGATTTTTCCAATGACACCATCGTCCGCACGAATGGAAAATCCATGCGAATTATCCGCCGTGCGAGAAGTCAGTACCAATCGTGAAACAGATGCAATACTCGCCAAGCCCTCACCCCGAAAACCCATGCTGTTGATGCGTTCTAAATCGGATAACTGTTTGATTTTGCTGGTGGCATGACGCGATAATGCCAAAGGTAAATCGTTTTGAGCAATGCCTTCGCCGTTGTCGGTGATGCGAATCAATTTGATGCCGCCTTTTTCCAGTGCAATGCTAATTTGCGTGGCATTGGCGTCTATACTGTTTTCAACCGTTTCTTTGACCGCATTAGCGGGGCGTTCCACCACTTCACCTGCGGCGATTTGGTTGATTAAATGATCCGACAACAATTCAATTTTTGCCATACAATTTCCCTTTTCAGTCTGCCTGTTGCATTTTAAGTAAAAAACTGATTATTATCCAAAACTTTTATGCGTCTTTTTTATTATGAATATTCTTGAAAAAATCAATCAAACCAAACGAGAAGAAGTGGCTTTGGCAAAGGGGCGTATTTCTCTTGATGACATCAAAGCAATGGCAAAAGAGATGCCACCTGCTCGTCCTTTTTTAAAAGCCATTCACGACAAACATCAACAACAACAAGTAGCAGTGATTGCAGAAATTAAAAAAGCCAGTCCTTCCAAAGGCTTGATTCGTCCTGATTTTCAGCCTGCCCTATTGGCTCACGATTATGAAATTGGCGGTGCGGCTTGTTTATCGGTATTGACTGACCAAAATTATTTTCAGGGTGCCCCAGAATATCTTTTGGAAGCCAAAAACGCTTGTTCTTTGCCTGTTTTGCGTAAAGATTTTTTGATTGACCCTTATCAAGTTTATCAAGCACGCACTTGGCACGCCGATGCGATTTTATTGATTGCCGCATCATTATCCGCTGAACAAATGCAGGAAATGGAAGGTATTGCCCATGAATTAAGCATGACGGTTTTGGTGGAGTTGCATGATGAAGACGAATGGAAAAAATGCGAACAACTTACTTCTCCCTTGTTTGGCGTCAATAATCGCAATCTCAAAACTTTTGAAGTTAATTTGCAACAAACCGCACGATTATTGCCCTTACTTCATGATAAAACCGTTGTCTGCGAAAGTGGCATTCAAACGCATGACGATATTGTCGAACAACAAAAACAAGGCGTGCATACTTTTCTTATTGGCGAAACCTTGATGCGTCAGTCGCAAGTGGACATCGCCTTGAAAAATTTATTACAGGCAGCCTGAAAAAATCTCAAAGGAAATAACTCATGATTAAAATCACATCAGCCAATCTCAACGGCATTCGTTCCGCTTATAAAAAAGGTTTTTTGAATTACATCGAAAAATCCAATGCAGACATTATTTGCGTTCAAGAACTCAAAGCACAGGAAAGCGATTTGGATTCAGATATGAAAAATCCGCACGGCATGCACGGTTTTTGGCATTGTGCCCAAAAACGCGGATACAGCGGTGTGGCTTTATACAGCAAACAAGAACCCGAAAATGTGCAAATCGGCTTGGGATTGCCCGAATTCGATGACGAAGGACGCTTTGTGCGTGCCGACTTTCCCAATCTTTGCGTGATGTCGCTTTATCTGCCCTCTGGCAGCAGTTCTGACGAACGACAACAAGTCAAATTCGCTTTTTTAGATGCTTTTTTTCCTATTTTGCAACAACTAAAAAATGAAAATCGTCCGATGGTGATTTGTGGCGATTGGAACATCGCCCATCAAAACATCGACCTTAAAAATTGGAAAGGCAACCTGAAAAGTTCAGGCTTTTTGCCCGAAGAACGCGATTGGATCTCCCAAGTGATTGATTCAGGCTGGGTGGATATTTGGCGGACGCTGTATCCTGAAATTGCTGGATACACTTGGTGGAGTAATCGCGGTCAAGCGTATGCCAAAGATGTTGGTTGGCGGATTGATTATCAAATGACCACACCCGACATCGCTCAAACTGCCCAACACGCTGAAATTTATAAAGACGAAAAATTTTCCGACCATGCACCCTTAACGGTTCATTACGATTGGAAATTGTAAGCATCATGTTTTTAATCACTCAATATCCCAAATCCCACTTTATTCAAGAACTCAAACTATTATTTGTATTGGCACTGCCCATGGCGATTGCATCGTTGGCACAAGTGGGATCAGGATTGGCAGATACCATGATGGCTGGGCGTTTGGGAGCAGATGATTTGGCTGCGGTAGGCTTGGGCAGCAGTATTTTTGCCACGACTTTTATTACTTTATTAGGCATTCCTGCTGCATTAAGTCCCATTCTATCGCAATTATCAGGAGCAAAACGCTGGGATGATTTGCGATACGAAGCCCAACAAGGCATCAATTTAAGCCTGATGATTGGCATTGTGGCAGCGATTGTATTAGTCATCGTAGCCAAGCCTTTGTCCAATGTTTTTCAACTGAATCCTTACACCATCAAAACGCTGACGCTGTTTTTATACGGCATCAGTTTAGGATTGCCCGCAACTTTAATTTATCGAGCTTTGCAATCGTATTCGGTGGCACTCAATCGCACTTCCGCCATGATGTGGATTTGCTTGGCAGGATTAGGGTTGAACATTATTTTAAATTACGCTTTGATTTACGGACACTGGGGTTTTCCTAAATTGGGCGGTGCAGGTTGCGGATTTGCAGGGGCGGCGGCGTTTTGGTTTAATGCGATTGCTTTATGGGGCTATCTTTCTTTATCGCCTTATTTCAAACCTTTTGCCCTCAATAAAAACTGGGCTTTACCAAACTGGAAAACCATAAAAGAACAATTACGATTAGGCTTGCCTGTGAGTTTTTCTTTTTTTTTAGAAGTCAGTTTATTCAGTTTTATCGCCATATTTATTGCAGATTTTGGCGAAATTTATGTTGCCGCACAACAAGTGGTATTGGCGATTTCTTCGGTTTTATACATGATTCCCAATACACTGGGCATTGCGGTTGGCGTGCGTGTGGGGCAAAGTTTGGGCAAACGCAACCCAAAACGCGCTTATTTTATTGCGGGTGTTGGCATCAGCACTGGCTTGATTTATGCTGTAATGAGTGCGATTTTGCTGATGATTTTCCGCCATTATCTTTTGCAACAATTCACACAAGATACAATGGTAATTGCGATTGGCGAGAAGATTTTATTGTTGGCTGCTATTTATCAACTGTCTGATGCCACGCAAGTGATTGCATCAGGGGCGTTACGCGGATACAAAATCACCTTTCAACCGATGGTGATTCATGCTTTATCCTTTTGGCTGATGGGGTTGGGCGTGGGTTATTTTTTGGCATTTCCTATGGGGCTGAAACTTTACGGATTCTGGATTGCTCTTAATTTTGCATTAGCCACAGCCGCTATTGCTTTAACTGTTTATTTAATTTACATCGGTCGCTATTACCAAAAAATCCATTCAGGCAGCCTGAAAGAATAAACATATTTTAACTTCGTTAAAGAAACTCTTGCAAAATTGGTAGATGTGAGTGCAGTTCAAAGTTGTAGTAGCACAAAAAACGAAGACATAACAATAAGTTAGGCGAGTTTTTGAGCAACGCACAACGAAGAAATGTGCCACAGATGCCAGTTTTGCAGGAGTTTCTTAAAATAAACTTTAACACAGGGCTTGTTTGAGAATGTTTTGTGCATTGCGATTGGTGTTTTCCTCAATGCAATCAATGGAAACCCCATACAAATCCGCCGCCGTTTGAGCAATGTTGTGAATGATGGACGGCGTGTTGTTCGGATACATAAAAGGTGCATCACTTTCCAAAACCCAATCATCCAAAGGAAGTTGAGGCAAAACACTTCGTAATCGAGCATTCGGACGCAATAAAACAGTACCAATTCCCAAAAAAAATCCCAAATCCAACCACTTTTTGGCTTGATTCAGGCTGCCTGAAAAACCATGCACAATACCGCTTGCATGATGATTTTTGAGTAGGGGAAATAAAAAATCATCGGCTTTGCGTTGATGAATCAAAATGGGACGATGAAATTGTTGTGCCATGTCCAACTGTTGCTGAAAACATTGTATTTGTGCGTCTTGTTGCGTTCGACCATCATAAAAATCCAAGCCGATTTCACCAATTAGGGCTTGGGGAAATGTTTGCAATAAAACAGCCATTTTGTCCAAGTCAGCGGTTAAATGATGCCATAAAGGGTGAATGCCAAAGGCAGGAATAACTTGTGGATAAGATTGAGCAATCGAATGCAAATATTGCCAATCATCAGGATTGGTACTGACAGAAATAAATTGCGTTACGCCACAAAGAGAGGCAGCCTGAAAAGTTTCAGGCAGCCTGAAAACAGTTTCTGTTAAATGGCAGTGAGTGTCAATCATGAAGTAGATTGATCAGAAGAAAGTTTTTCTTCTTTGGGGGTTTGCATGGTTTGCATACAAGGATGATTTTGTGCGATTTGCTTTTCTTCTTCTGAAACCTCCCCTTGTGGACGATTATGCAAATCAAAGCGTTTTCCTCCACGCGCGAGAGAACGAATGTAACGGGGACGGCGACAATGATTGGATAAAACTCGCATAACCAAAACATCGTCAAATTGAGAAAGGGCTTTTACCAAAGATTGGTCAATGCCAAGTGCCAGAGGTTTAAAGCGTTTGAACACATCGTATTTGGTATAAATGTGTTCGGCAATGAGTTCGGTTTGTTTTTTCTTACTTAAAGTTTTAACGGCAGCCTGTAATGCCAAGCCTACTGCGGTTTCCTGCTTCATGATTAAATGATTCACTTCCTAAATTGAATGATTACTGACATTTTTCTGGCATCGCTTTCCATGCTTTGGACATGGTGGTGTAATTGGCATACAGTTTTAATTCGCTACCTGAAAAATGATGATGCACATCAATATACAAGCCATTGCTTTGATTGTAAGGATTCACCAACTGTACTGTTGCCGAACCGTCTTGATAGCGTTGGGTTGCATAAAAATCTGCTGGTAATTTAAAGGTCTTGGAAAGCTGCTCTTCTAAACAAAGCACGGCTTGTTCTGTATTCCTGCTGGAAGAAACGACTGTGGTTGGTGCTTCTTCTCGTTTGGGAATTGTGCGATTGCTTTGGGTTTGAACGGTTTCTGTGCGATTGCCGTACTCCACAGGAGCCATTTTCCTTGGTGGATTTTTGGGTAAATTAGGATTAAAAATATCATCAAAAGTTAAGCCAACGCACGCGTTTAAACTTAAAATCAGTGGCAAAAATAGCCATCGTGCGGTTTTCATAAAAATATTTCCTTTTGTATTCTTACCATCTCAAATGAGTTTGAGTATTATATTGCTGATATAGTTCCCATCAATTATATCTCTATTTATCATAATAAGAGTGTTATTGTGTTTAAAAGCGTTGTCCAAACCATATATTTGAGTGATATTTGCCACAATGATGGAGATAAAACAGATTTATCGAGTGTGAATTTGTTCAAAAAGGTAAATACAGTTGCCCAAAAAATGGCGTGATAATGAGCAAATGTAAAGGCATAAATCACCCAGCAAAATAAGGCTGATATCAGCAAGATTTCGTGATAGATTTTTGCTCGATAAAGTCCCAAATAAACGGCTACGGTTTTTTTGCCAATGAGAGCATCGTTTTTTAAATCACGCATATTGTTGATGTTCAACACCGCCACACACCATAAGCCCATCGCCATCGCAGGCAGCCATGTGATTTTGTTCAGGGTGCCTGTTTGTAAGTAAAAGGTGCCTAAAACCGAAAGCAAACCAAAAAATATCCACACAGAAAAATCACCCAAACCATAATAACCATAAGGTTTTTTTCCCACAGTATAAGTAATGGCGGCAATAATAGATAATGCCCCTAACAGCACAAAAACATATGGGGCAACGCCTGCCGTTGCAATTAACAGGCAACCTGAAAAAATACACAAAACAGAAATGATGAACATCGCTATTTTGATTTGTTTGAGCGATACTTTTTGATTGATGATAATCCGTTCAGGACGATGGTCATCAGCGTGATGAGTCGCATCGCCATAATGATTGGCTAAATTGCCTAAAATTTGCAACAGTACAGCAGTCAGCAAACTTAAAACAGCAATCACACCAGAAAACAAGCCAAATTGATACGCCAAAATATTTCCCAATCCCACCGAAGCCACTGAAAGCGGAAGTGTATGCAGTCGTAATAATTTAATCCAAATAGAAAAAACAGTTGGCTCTCTGGTCGATTTTTCTTGCGAACAGTTGTTTTCAGGGATAATGGGGATGATTTTTGCCATATTTATTGCATGGATTTTCGTTCATAAACCGCCTGTGCCAAAGTGCCTGCGTCAATGTATTCCAATTCACTGCCCAAGGGCATTCCTTGCGATAAGCGACTGATTTTAATGGGAAATCTTTTCAGCAATTCAAACAGGATAAAGGCGGTGGCATTGCCTTCGGCGGTAAAGTCGGTGGCAATAATGACTTCTTGAATGGCGTGTTCTGTGATGCGAGCAAGTAATTGCTCCAAAGCAATGCTTTGTAAATCTTGATTTTGCGTTGGTTGAATTTGACCTGCCAAGACAAAATACAATCCGTCATGGCAATGGGCGTTTTCCATGCTGAATACATCAACAGGCATTTGCACAATCATCAATCGCGAAACATCACGCGTTTTATCTGAACAAATGGAACATAAATCGCCTTCGCATAAAGTATTGCATAAACGACAATGCTGGACTTGTTCCAAAGCAGTTTGCAAGGTATTGACAATGCGTTGAGCCCCTGTGCGATGATGTTGAAGTAAATCAAACGCCATGCGTTGAGCGGTTTTGGGACCGACATTGGGCAAAACTTTTAAAGCTTCGACCAAGTCGGAGAATGCATCACTTTGAGATTTCATTGTGAAAATTATTTAAACAAACCGTCCATACCAGGAGGTAAGTTAAAGCCTTGTGTCAATTGCCCCATTTGTTCTTGGGTGGTTTCGGAAACTTTACGCACAGCATCGTTGAGTGCTGCGGCGATTAAATCTTCGAGCATTTCTTTGTCATCGCCCAATAGGCTGTCGTCTAACGCTACGCGTTTGACTACATGATGGCAAGACATGGTAATTTTAACCAAGCCTGCCCCTGCTTCGCCGATGACTTCAATATTGCCTAAATCTTCTTGTGCTTGTTTCATTCGTTCTTGCATTTGCTGTGCTTGTTTCATCAAGCCGCCTAAACCTGCTTTTCCGAACATAAGTGAATCTCCTAAAAAAATTTTGGGGCTGTATTAGATTAGCCCAAAAAATTGTTAAATTCCACACCATTTTCGCAATGTTTTGAGTTGCTGTTTTGGTGTCCCATAGTTAAATCTAAACTCACATTCTTTCAAGAAAAGTGGGAAAGATTT
>JAGCOT010000138.1 GCA_017645365.1 Neisseriaceae bacterium | reverse complement strand
TGTTTTCCATTCTTTTTGGTGCGTTTAGAGCCGCAAAAAAAGCATTTTTTGTGTTCAAAGTATTTGACCTTCCTAAAAAGCAATAATGATAAGGTGTTCAGCGTTTTTTAGCACCTTTTTTGTTACTTATGCCAAAAATTTTTACGCAAGTCAAGAAGGTGTGTTTTTTGAAGAGTAAGAGTAAGAGTAAGTCTGGCTTGGCTTTTGGCGGTTGTTTCAATATCTTTCGACAACTTTAAAATTTCTTCTCATTTGTTGTATTTTTACAACATATAAGAACTTCCTAATAATTCAACAGGCAACCTGAATTAAGTAAAATCCCTGCACGGGAAGTGTTGCCCCCTGCATGGGAAATGCCCCGCACGGAAAGTGTTTTCAGGCTGCCTGATTGAGAAGAGAAATGCAGTTTCTGTGAGTGAGGCGAAAACTATATTTCATTAACGCTTTTGCCTGTTAATGCTCGTGCGATGTGGCGATTCATTCGCATGGCGGCGAAAGATTCGCTGATTTGATCCAAGTGATTCACAGCATTTCGCAACAAATCAACATCTTCTTGTTGTAAAGCATCTGATAATTGTTGCATGGCAGCCTGAAAGGTTTGCATGGCATCATCAGATAATAAATCGCCATCTTCATTTAAAGCGTTTTGCATGGCTTGATAAAGGCTTTGGGCCTCTACGCGCGCTTCTTGAAGACGGCGTTGCTGCATATCAAAATCGGCGTTTTGCATGGAATCTTTCAGCATTTGTGTGATGGCTTCATTATCCAAACCGTATGATGGCTTAACTTCCACCTGTGCCATGACGCCTGTGCTTTGTTCTTGGGCAGATACCGACAACAATCCATCAGCGTCAACTTGAAAACTCACTCGAATGCGAGCGGCTCCTGCCACCATTGGTGGTATGCCTTTTAATGTGAAGCGTGCCAAAGAACGACAATCGGAAACCAATTCCCTTTCACCTTGAACCACATGAATCATCATAGCGGTTTGACCATCTTTGAAAGTGGTGAAATCTTGGGCACGGGCTACTGGAATGGTGCTGTTGCGTGGAATGATTTTTTCTGCCAATCCGCCGTAAGTTTCGATTCCTAATGAAAGTGGCGTTACATCTAACAACAACCAATCGTCATCAGATTTATTGCCTGCTAAAACATTGGCCTGCATCGCAGCCCCCAATGCAACTACTTGGTCGGGGTCGAGATTGGTCAGAGGTGTTTGTCCAAAAAAAGTTGCTACACTTTGTTGCACATTTTTCATGCGTGTGGCACCGCCCACCATAATCACGCCTTTGATTTCTGATTTATTGATTTGTGCATCTTGCAAAACTTGACGCACTGATTCTATGGTTTTTCGCACTAAATTTTGCGTCATGGCAAAAAATTCTGCACGCGATAAGGCAGCCTGAAATGCGTTACCGTTGGATAATTCAATGTTGCATATCGCTTTTTCTTGGTCAGTTAGTTGTTCTTTCAGGCTGCGTGCAGCATTCAGCACAATGCGGCTATCGGTTTCGTTTAATGCGGATAAATGCCAGTATTCCAATAAATAGCAATAAATGCGATGATCAAAATCATCACCGCCCAAAGCACTGTCGCCCCCTGTTGCCAAAACATGAAACAAGCCTTTTTCCAAACGCAAAAGCGAAACATCAAAAGTACCCCCACCTAAATCGTAAACCGCAAAAACGCCTTCGGATTGATGGTCTAAACCATAGGCAATAGCAGCAGCAGTGGGTTCGTTAAGCAATCGCAAAACATGCAAACCTGCCAGTTTGGCAGCATCTTTGGTGGCTTGGCGTTGGGCGTCATCAAAATAGGCAGGGACAGTAATCACCGCTCCTGTGAGTGTTCCGCCCAAAGTTTCTTCGGCACGCTGTTTGAGCGTTTTTAAAATTTCGGAAGAAATTTCAATTGGATTTTTATTGCCCTGACGCGTTTGAATATCGATCAAAGTTTCGTGATTGCCAAAACGATAAGGTAAAACATGGTCGGCAGGTAAATCGGATAAGGTGCGTCCAATCAAGCGTTTGACTGAACTGATGGTATTGATGGGATCTGATTTTTGCATCATCACCGCAGGCTGTCCCACCAAAATTTGCTGATTTTCTCCATAATGCACCACCGATGGCAAAATCACTTCACCTTGTGCGTCTTTCAGGCAGCCTGAAACACCACTGATGACCGATGCGACTAAACTGTTAGTCGTGCCTAAATCAATGCCTACCGCCAAACGATGCTGATGCGGTACGGAACTTAATCCTGGTTCGGAGATTTGTAATAAAGCCATGATGTGTTCTATCAAATGAATTAACTTTGCCGCAGGCTTTGTTGAAACCGCAGTTTGATTTCTTTCAGGCTGCCTATTTTAAAACGCTTGTCCAATAGAGGCAGCCTGAACAATATTTTTATGATTGCTGGGTGATTTTTTGACTTCCCTGCTTGGATTTAATGGTTCGTTTCAGATAATTCATATAATCTTGCATATGGTCTTGTGCGATTTTTTGCGTCAGTTGTTGCTGGGTGATGTTTTGCAATTCTGGTGAAACAGGACGCTCTACAATGGCATTGATGCGAATTACCGCAGGTACTGGCGAATTTTCAGACAACACATAAATAGGAGCATTCTCTTTGGGGGCAGCCTGTAAAAATTGTTGATATGCTTCTGGTGAAAGAACCATTTTGGCTTGTGCCAAAGTCATTTCATCTTGTGGACTCCATTTGGTGTTGATTTTTTCACCTTTTTGAAGTTTATCAAACATGGTTTTGGCATCATTTTGTGCCAAACGGCGTGTTTCTTCCTGCAAATATTGTTTTTGAATAAGATTTTTAACATCGGCAAAAGATTGTGTTTTGGCTTCGCGAGCTTGTGTGGTTCGCAAAACCCATAAGGAACCTTGACCATCGTCAATCACATCAGAATTATTGCCTTTTTTCATCACATCATCACTGAATAGTGCTTCCACAACAGGGGCTGGAAATTGTTGTGCTGCGGCTTCTTTGGTCAACCATTCAGAATATTTTTGTACTTCGGCTTTTGCCGCTTGTGCGGTGGCATTTAAATTTTCATTTTGATTAAATGCGACTTCTGCCAAGTTTTCTTTCAGTAAGGCAAAGGCACGATTGGCTTTTTCTAATTGAAGATTTTGTTTGGCTTCTGTTTCAGGCGTACCCGCTTGAATGGCAGCCTGAATTTCTTCATCACTCACCGTTTGATGCGGTAGCAAATCCTGCATGGATACTCGTACAAAATTGAATTGAACAGCTGGTGGTAAATTGTATTGTGCTTGATTTTTGTTATAAAACGCTTCTAAATCTGCATCGTTGATTTTAACTTTGTTTTCATAATCCGCAGGACTAAATCCCAACATTTGAGCCTGACGAACATTGGAGAAAATTTTCAAAGCCACTTGGGTTTGGGCATCTGCAACTGGGGTAGGTGCACCAATTAAGGCGTTCATGGTTTGCGTAAAATAATCAGTACGCAAATTTTCAATAAAAACTGCTTCTGGTTGATGAATTTTTTGTAAATATTCGTCAAATTTTGCTTGAACGAACTGACCGTTTTCCTGAAAAATGGGAATTTGCGTAATCAATTTTTTGATTTGTCCAGTTGTCATATCCAAACCCAACTCTTTGGCACCACTGACCAAATAAGCCTGTTGAATCAAGGCTTCTGCTACTTGCTGACGCGTTTCATCATTATTGGGAAGATTACGAAGACGAATAAACCGCTCAATATCTTGTTCTGTAACCGTTTGATCGCCTACTTTGACGATATAATTGTCGCTGGCACTGCTAAATGAATGTGCAGTAAAAGTAACAAAACTTAACGCAATCAACGCCAACAAGATTTTGAAAAGACCACGATGTTTTTCCACAGTATCGAACATGTTTATTCCTTCATGTATTTCAAGCAAAAACGATATTATACTTGCATTGCAACAAAATCTAAACCGCCCAAAATGGGCGGTTTGAATTTCAACTGCCTCAAAACAGGCAGCATAGAAAATTACAAGTCTTTGGCATGACCTGCCAAGTAAGATGCAACACCTTCTGCGTTAGGTTTCATGCCCTCTTCGCCTTTGTGCCAGCCTGCGGGGCAAACTTCGCCGTTTTCTTCTGTAAATTGCAAAGCGTCAATCATACGCAACATTTCATCAACATTGCGACCCAAAGGCAAGTTATTCACCACTTGGTGTTGCACTACGCCATTTTTGTCGATTAAGAACGAACCACGAAATGCCACACCGCCTTCGCTTTCAACATCATACGCACGAATGATTTCGCCTTTCACATCGGCAACCATAGTAAAGCCTACTTTACCAATACCGCCTTTTTCCACAGGGGTTTCACGCCATGCGTTGTGGGTGAATTGGCTGTCGATAGAAACGGAAATCAATTCTACATTGCGTTGTTTGAACTCTTCCAAACGGTTGTTGAACGCCAAAATTTCAGATGGGCACACAAAGGTAAAGTCCATTGGATAGAAAAATACTACGGCATATTTGCCTTGTGTGGCTTTTTTGAAGTTAAAATCTTCAACAATTTCGCCATTACTTAAAACGGCAGGGAAAGTTGTGTTTTCACAGCAAAAAAATGGTGCAGGTTTTGCAACTAATACAGCCATGTTTAAACTCCTTATAGAAAATGGTTAATCTTGATGTGTTTTGCGATGCTTTTTCAAACAGCATCTATGAATATCAATTTTATCACGATGTGCATCATTTCGTTGAAATAACCCTTCGCACAAGCTACTGATGTGCATGAATTTCAAATCGTGGTCATACAGATAAAAAAATTTTGGGGCTGTATTAGATTAGCCCAAAAAATTGTTAAATTCCACACCATTTTCGCAATGTTTTGAGTTGCTGTTTTGGTGTCCCATAGTTAAATCTAAACTCACATTCTTTCAAGAAAAGTGGGAAAGATTT
>JAGCOT010000137.1 GCA_017645365.1 Neisseriaceae bacterium | reverse complement strand
GGTGTATTCCGATACCAAAGACACCACAGGCAGGCTGAAAACTTTATTGGCAAACGAAGGCATAAAAGCTTCTGTCTTAAAAGCATCTGTGAAAGCAGATGAACGAGAAGATTGGGTTTTAAGTCAATTAGACAAAGGCTGTGAGGTCTTAATCTGCAATCCTGAATTAGTGAAAACTGGTTTAGATTTATTGCAGTTTCCAACCATTTACTTTATGCAAACTGGATACAATGTCTATACAGTCATGCAAGCGGCACGCCGCTCATGGCGTATTGGGCAAACTGAACCTGTGGAAGTTTATTTTGCAGGTTTTGCTAACAGCGTTCAGCAAATTTGTTTAGAGTTAATGGGTAAGAAAATTAGCGTTTCACAATCCACATCAGGTGATATGCCTGAAAACGGATTAGATATACTCAATACCGAAGAAGCGTCAATCGAAGTTGAGTTAGCTAAACGCTTAATTGACCGATAAGGGGGAAATCATGAGCATTACTGTGATAGAACCTGAATACTTTGCCAGAAACCGTGCTAAATATATGAACAATCAGCAGTTTAGATTGTTTAGAGATTATTTAATCTGCCACCCTGAAAACGGCGTGGTAGTTAAAGGCACAGGCGGTTGTCGCAAAATACGCTGGCGGTATCAACACTGTGGCAAAACAGGCGGTATTCGTGTGGTGTATTACTACGCACGACAAACCATTCATCTGATGTTTATCTATGTCAAAAATAGGCAGAAAGAACTGACGATGAAAGAACGAGCCGAGTGTAAAGCACGAGTCAAACATCTTTGTTAATAATTTTAATTTGATGTTCCTTTAACCCATTCGCAAGAGTGGGTTTTTTCAGACGATTTGAATAGATTAAAAAGCGTTCAGGTCGCCTGAAAAAACCTATTCCCTTGTGGAATGTTTTAGAAACACCGCCTTTGAAAGTGTTTCGGTTAGGCTAAACCTAATCAAGGCTTGTTTTAATCTTGTTTTTAATTCTGTTTTTTAACCTTGTAAGGCAAACTGAAAATCGTATGGTGGGTTTTTAATCCACCAAAACGAATTAAATTTCAGGTTGCCTGAATTATTTTTTATTTTCATCAACCCTGTGGGGATTTAACTTGTCCCCACAGGGCGGTTAGGTCTCCACTTTTTTTTTGGAGACTTATTATGAAACCTTATATCACAGTTATCGACAATTCTGTTGAATCAATCGCATTGCAAGGCGGTTTAAGAGCGGTTAAGTATTATCCAGAGTGGGAAGAAGATCCGACAAAATTCGATGATTATTTCGCGAATTTTTCGATTAACGCTTGGGATAGACGTATTAACCGCCAAGATTGCGAACTTTGCAACGATTGGAAACCAGAAATGCGAGATATTTACAAAGGCTTAACATCAATTAAAGAATGCAAAATGCGTTTGAATAACGACAATGTGCTATCTGAAATTGATGCCCAAGCCATTATATGCTATGCCCTATACTGGCAACATCAAGAGCAATATAAGCTTAATAAAACACATCACAACGCCATTATGCGTAGCTTTGGTAGATTGTGCAAACAATATTACTTTGAGCCGTTAGGTCTATATGACCATTCAGGCTGCGTGTTTTATTCAGGTATTCGACATGGCTGGGACTATTCTGCTGTTGGCTTTGTTGCAGTCGAACGTCAAAAATGCGATTGCACCAGCGACCAAGAATGCCAAGCAGTGATTACCGAAGCCCTGCGAGCTTATAACGCTTATTTCAACAATGAAATCGCCAGCATTTGTATCGAAAATGCAGACGGTGAAATCATTGAAGAACACGGCGGATTTTATGATGATGATGAAATCAACCGTTTCTTGTCAGATAGTTATGGCTTATTGAAGGAGGCAGCATGATGGAAAATCAACTGTTTCCCTTATCGCATGAAGAATTGCGTCTATTGCGTCAAATGCACAAAGGTTTTGCAATGGCAAACGCCGCTTTAAGTGAATTAAACCGCATATCACCCAATGCCTATTGGGAGATGTGGGAATATTTTGCCGAAGCGACTTCACCGCATTACTGTGCTGATAACGGCGAAAGTGCTTGCAATGAACTGTTGAAACAACACAATCAACACAACATGCAATCACTCAAACGCAAAAAACGCAGACAGTCTTAAACCTTTTTCAGGTTGCCTTGAATGCCGTAGGGTGGGTCTTCGCCCCACCAAAAGTATCAATCAAGTTTAAGGCACCCTGAATGTTTATCCACCCATTAGGGCGAATGTTTTTGCCCTGATGGGATTTAAAGCATATTGCCCTATTTTTTAGGAGTTTAATATGCCACGCAAAAAGTTAGATATTGCGTATTTCAACGCACGAGCCGATGAGTTTGACTTGGTAACCGATAAAAACCGTGATGAAGTGATGAAAGTTGTCGCAGAATTAGCGGTGTATATCAAACGCCAAGGCAACCGCCGAACAGATTGTCTCAAAAGACGCATTGACGACAGTATGCACTGTTTTTTTGAACTCTTTTGGCATTATGGTTCTTTAAAAGGCTCGCCAGATGACACAAGATATGTCAAAACCAACTTGCTGCAAGGCTTGAATAAATGGTTTTATGGCGATTTAACGACTGAAATCTACGCTGAATATCAAAAACTGTTTCAAAAAGCCTAACTTAAACCATGATGCCGTAGGGTGGGTCTTCGACCCACCAAAAGTATCAATCAAATTTCAGGCAGCCTGAATTTTTTCAACCCATGTGGGGAGTTTATTTTCCCTGCATGGGGAATGCTCTCCACATTTTTTTTGGAGACTTATTATGACAATTTCATACTACGATGATTATGTTTATACATTTCGTGTTGAACGCAACTTTGAAGACCAAGCCAAAGAACCATTTGCGGATTTTTGGGGCGGTGCAATGTTGTTTTATGGCAATGGTTCTGATGATGATGTCTGCGTTGCAGATTACAATTTTTGTATTCAAGACGAAGACACCAATTCTTCTGCCATTTATGCCGTATTGAACAATGAAACTCAGGAAACCGATCACAGCACCTTTCAACATTACGAAGTGGATATTCATGATCCACTTTGGAAAGAGAAGTTATATCGGGCAATGATTGATTTTCATATGTGGTGTACAGCACAAATGAACTAATTTTTTTCAACCCATGTGGGGAAGTATTCCCCATATGGGAAATACTCCCCATTTTTTTAGGAGTATTCAAATGGAATATCAACCTTACTTTGACATCGCAACGGTTTGCGATGCACCGTATTTAAAACTGAATTTAACTTCCGAAGACGCTAAACAATGGTTATCAGAACATCTTTCTTACGAAGATGAATGGACAGAAGCACCAGAAGATCTGATGATCGCCATTCCGTTGTCCAATTTTGTAGCAGGCTATGAAATTGTCGCAAAAGAATTTGGTGTTTTGGATAGCGTCAAAATTCCGTGTGTCGTTTGCTCACCAACCTTTGAGCAAGAATTGTTTGCTTCGCATATTGAAATTTGGGCACCAGACGATTCCGCCAGTCCAGCACACGAGTTTTATTGCGTGTTTTCCGCATGGAAAACGCATACCAATTTTGAACTCACGCTGTCGTTGGATATGCTGAATCTGCCCCAAAAAGAATTTGCCAGCACGCAAGATTTAACCGATGCATTCAATCAACGAACAAGCCAATGGCTTGAAGAACAGTCTTAATTTTTTCAACCCTACGGGGATATGCTTCCCCTAAATGGTCATAAAAAACGATGACTAACTTGTTTCAATAAAAATAATCTAACCCAAAATTAAACCCACAATCTTTTGAGATTGTGGGTTTTTTATGCGTTTTATATTAAAATAATGGCGTGTATATTCATCAATGATTAGGGGGTATTCAATGCCAACTGCATTAGAAACTTATTCCGTCAATTTGCCGCCAACGCTGATACAAAAAATGGACGCAATTTCGGAACGCTTGGAGCGTTCTCGTGATTGGGCGTTACGGCAAGCAGTGTCATCTTGGGTTCACCAAGAAGAAGAGCGACACCAAATGATTTTAGAAGCATTGGACGATGTGGATAACGGTCGCCTGATTGAACACAATACCATTCGTGAATGGGCGAAGAATTTAAATGTATAAGATTTACTGGACAGAGAAGGCAAATAGCGATTTATTGCGGTTATATGAATTTCTGTTGCCAGTCAATCCCCAAGCTGCACTGAATGTTGTGGATAAACTGACAAAAGCCCCTGATGTGTTGGTATCACAACCAAGAATAGGCGAACAACGCTTTGAATACGAACCACGAGAAGTAAGAAAATTCTTGGTTGGCAAATACGAAATGCACTACGAAATTAAAGATGACAACATTCTTATCTTACGCATTTGGCACGCCAAAGAAGATAGATAACCCACAACGCAAGTTGTGGGTTTTTCTACATTTTTCTTCTAATTGCCTGATTAAGCATTCTGACTAATTCATCAGGGTCGTCAGGATCTTTCATTTGTTGTTTAACTTGTTTTAAGTCTTTTGCGGTTAATATGCCTCGTTTTTGCATTTCAGCAACATCAACCAATTCAGGCGGTGCAATTTTTAAGCCAATAGAGGCATTGACCATTTTTTCTTCCAAATCATTTAATGAAGAAGCACCGTGAGAAATCAACGCTGTTTGATCAGGTGGTAGAACCAATACAGTCGCAGGCGTTAATTTAATCCCCAATATTTTGGCTCTTTCACCGCCATTATCAAATAAAACTTTATTGCGATTCATACCCTTGAAGATATTACCATCAAGGCTTATATATCTCGTTTCGATACCGTATTTTTCTTCCAACAATTTAATCACTTTGAATTGACTTTCGCAGAAGCGACATTTGGTATCGAAGAAAAACCAAACACCACACTTGGTGCTTAAATGTTGAATAATCCCTTCTCGTGCTTTATCTATTTGATACAAAGCAGATTGTCTTGCCATTTGCGAAGTTGGAAAACGAACATTTTGATCTAACATAGGGTCGTTGCGAACAACATTTTGCGATTGGTCGGCAAAATTACTTGCCATATCTATCATCATTCGTTCCGCATATTTATAAGCACGAACATTCTCTTCTGTTGGATTATTCATCGCTCGATCGAGCAAAATAGGCATTTTGGCACGCAACCATTCCACAGAAAACGGTTCAAGATTAGATGTAGGACTGGTGGAATTTACTTGTTGTTTGTTATCAATTTTAGGAGTTTTAGGCTGTTCTTTCTTTTCTTCCTGCTTTTTGGGTGTGGTTTTAATTACAGGCAATTTTTTGTCATCATAAAACAAAAAACCTCGTGGCTTGTCATCAGCGGCATAAACTCCATTCGACAATATTCCCAATAATACAAACAACAAAAAAGTTCTATTTTTCATCATCAAGTTATAATCAAAATTTAATGTTTAATGATACAGCTGATTGTTTGCAAAATCACTTATTCACTTCTGACTGACAAGTGATTGCAATTCATTCAAGCGAGCCTGTGTCATATTAAACACACACACGCCCCCTTGTGGTGAGCCGATTAAACTGCTTTCCAAGTAGCATTGTTTTTCACGATAAACTCGCCAACTTTGCTGTGTGGCATTAAATTCTTTCTTTGAATAATCATCAAGATTTTGGCTAATCTTTTGAGATAGCCGAGCAATTTCTGTATCCATTTCTTTCGCAGCGTTTTCGTGGCAGTCAATAAAAATAGCATTATGCTCCGCCGCACCTGAACTGGTTTTTAAGCCTTCTGTGATGCAATTTTCTACCATTTTGTCATAATTTTTTGTTTTCTGACTTTTAACAGAAACCGTTGCATTAGCCGTATGAGAACAACCAGCCAAGCCAAGCAAAGAAATAGAAATTAATGCTGAAACGATGAGTTTTTTCATTTTCATACTCCGTGTTGTTTGTAAGTTACTGATATTAAACGATACTTATATTTATTCATATTGCGTAACAGCAACAAAAATATCATTAAAGCCTGTTTCTTTTAATGCTTTGCATTCTTTAACATCTTCTATTATTAAACCACTCTCATTGCTATTTAATCTTCCTATTGAAAGATAGCAGTCGTTATTTTCAGTCGCCATTTTTACCACTGAACAAAAAAATCTGCTTGAATACCAAGCAGGTTTTTATTTATTCCACCGTTGCCACATCTGCAAAATGGCTGATTTTCACTGAACCGTGTGGAAATTTTGCGATAATTTCCAAATCACCGCCCATTGCCTGAATGGTTTTTCGCAAAGAACTGATATACATATCCGTGCGTCTTTCCATTTTCGATACAGCCGCCTGATTGATATGCAATCTTTCAGCCAACTCCGTTTGCGACAAACCTTGTGCTTGGCGTAGTTCGTGTAAGGGCATTTCTGCCAATAATTTTTGGAATTTCATTTCCGCTCTGGCACGAGATTCGGGCGACATTTTGGCTCGCAATTCATCAAATTTTTTTGCCATTTTCCTGCTCCAAAATCAATAAATGTTCATCGTATAAACGGTCGGCAATCGGCACAAACTTGTCATACCAACGCTTATCCCCTGTTTTATCACCACCGATGAGCAAAATCGCACAACGGCGTGGGTCGAATGCGTATAAAACACGCAAAGGCTTACCACTGCTTTGAACACGCAATTCACGCATATTGCCGTGTTTGGACGAAGTAATTGAAGTGCTGTGTGGAAATTTCAAATTTGTTCCCCATACTTCCAACATACTCACAGACGCATACACATCTTCCTGTTCGTCTTCTGATAGAGCATTCCACCAATCGTTAAACTCGTCCGTATATTCAACTTCGCATTTCATAATAATTGATTATAACTCAAAAGGAATAGTGAATATAGAAAATTTTACCTTAATTCAGGCAGCCTGAACGATATTCTGTTGTCATTTTTACCATTTATTCATATTGAGCAATAGCAATAAAAGTATCATTAAAGCCTGTTTCTTTTAATGCTTTGCATTCTTTAACATCTTCTATTATTAAACCACTCTCATTGCTATTTAATCTTCCTATTGAAAGATAGCAGTTGTTATTTTCATATGTATATCCTGTAATGCCGTCATCTAATCCATATTCACTATTGTCATCGTGGTCAGGAAAAGCAAATGGTTCATCATCTATATAATATTCACCATCACAACCATTTCTTTTTGCTACTCCTTTGAAAACAAAAGGAGTATTTGTTTTTTCATTTTTGTAAGTTAATTCAAATTCTAATTCAGAAATTGTGCGTTTTTTAATATTGAATATCGCATTATTAAAATAAAACTTTTTATTTTTTTCTAACACTTTATTAGGATTGCAAATTTCAACCGTATCTTCTGTTGCAACTTCATTGTTAGTCTTTTCAGGCAACCCTTTGGCTTCTGCTACTAAAACAATGCTACTTGATTTAGCATTTTCAGAAGAATTTAACTGTGTAGTCTGTGTAGTCGCTAAAACGCCCACGCCACCTAAAATTGCTCCGACTAATACAGAAATTATCGTTTTTTTCATTTCAATAACTCCTTGTTTGTTTGTAACTTATTGATATTATTCGCCAAATGAAAAATATGAGTGCAGATAATGAATGTTATCATTTTTCAATTTTGGACAAGTATCGCCACGAATAAATATTTCGCCATATGTTAATTTGCCAGTATTTTTATCATAATCACTATCGTAATTTATCTCAAAATAACAATCGTCTTTTTCATAACCATACGCTGTTGCATTATGATAATGACCTGTTATCTCCGAAGTTATATCGCCAAAATGTTCAACACCATCAACATTTGAATTGCGAGTTGCTCTTCCGCTAATTTTCAGAGTTTTTTCCGATATATCATCGTTTTGGTGTAATAACTCAAAATCCAAATACCCCCAAGTTATTTTTTTAATTGTAAAAATAGTGTATTCATTTTTATTATTTTCTAACTCTTGTGCATCCGTATCTTTACTATACAAATTGTTTCCGAAAACAAATTTTATATTTTCACCCAAAATTTTATTTGGATTAAATTCATCGTTTTCGGTAATTTTTTGATTATTTTGCACAGTGTTAGACGATACTTTTGCTTGTGCAGAGTTAAAAAATTGATGAGAAAAATTATCATTTATACCCAAAGCGACAACAGAACCGCCAAAAATTGCACCAATTAAGACTGACATAATAATCTTTTTCATTTTTCATACTCCGTGTTGTTTGTTTATAACTTATTGATATTAAACAGTAATTTTACAAATAAGTCAAGCAAAAAATAATTTTTTCTCTTTGTGTGGCAAAAAATACAAAAAGCGACTTTGAAAGTCGCTTTTCAATATATCTATCTATCACTGTCTCTTTGTGGAGCATTATTTGCTTTGCCCTTTGTTGTAGCAGATGATGAGATTTTTGGAATATTGTAATCAGGAGTATGCCCATTAGGGTAGAAATAGCCAACAATTACACTTCCTTTTTTCAAAAAATCGCTTTCTGGTGATAGTTTAACCATATTACCTTGATTACCACCTAACCAAAGTAAATCACCAGTTTTTTCATCAACACCTGCGACAAAACCTACATGACCAAAACCGTTTGCATGTCTAATAACAGCAATCGCTCCATAAGCAGGTTTGTCTAATTTTTGACCGTCCCAGTTACTTGTGTTTTTCCAAGATTGTGATGATGCACTATCTGTTCCTTTAATACCTGATTTTGTAACTACATAGTTAACAAAATTAGAACACCAGTAAGTTTCATCTTTATTTTTATCTGCTTTGGATAAGTCTTTTACGGAGTGATTATATTTCAACACTTCTGGATTGTGCTTGGGACCAACAATTTCTCTCGTCCCCATTTCCCCATTAGCAACTTTCAGCCAAGAAGGAGCATTGTCAGGTAATTTGTCAAATGGCTTTTTGAAACTCTTCATCGTGATATGGTGCTTACCGTCCTTATCTGTTGTAATCGTTGAATTTTTAGCCTTTTTATTATCTTCTTCTTCTTTTTTCTTTCGTTCTGCTTCGGCTTTTTCGGCTTTTTCACGCTCCAAACGAGCCTTTTCTTCTTCCGCCTTTTGCTGTGCTAAACGCCGTTCTTCTTCATCAGCCTGTTTTTGCCGTTCATCTTCTTCCGCACGAGCCTGTTCTTTCAGAAGTTGCTCATCTTGTTCCTTTTGTTGTTCGGCTTGATTATCCACCGAATGAGCCGCTAAATAGTTAGCTCGCATTTCTTCAATCGCCGCTTTTGCGTCTTCAAGCGACATATTTGAGTGATTGCCTTTTACGCCCTCGTAATAACTGTCGCCTGCTTTTAAGTCTCTATCGCCAAATTTTTCGTCTGTAATGTGCATATTATGTGGCACAGGAAACGCTGCCCATTCTTGGGCGGTTGCCAACATTGCCTTGTCTATATCATCGCTTTTACCTGTAATATAGTCATACAGTTTGCCTGCACCTGCTTTTTTCAATAAACCGTCTTCAAACAATTTATCTTGAATTTCAGGGCTAAATTTCTCGTCAGTGGATATGCCAGACAAGCGAACGGCATCAATCATTGCGTCTTTGGTGATTTGATAATGCCCTGCCGCATTTAATTCGCCATTTTTCTGCATTTGCATCACTTCACCAACAGTTAAATCACTTAATTTCTTGCCGTCCGCAATTTCTTCCCCACGATGAGCAGTATATTTGCTACCGTTTTTAGCATTAAAATCATCATATCCACCTTCGTGGCGACCTAATAATTTGTCAAACTTGGGATATTTGTCGCCAACACTTTCCGTTTGAGATTGCACCGCTTGTTGATTATCTTTCAGGCTGCCTGAATGTGCGTCTTCGGTATGATTATTATCAACACTGCTGGAAACTTCTGTTTTAGTTTGTGTATCTTGATTGCGTTCAGAATGATAAACGCTTGTATGTTGAGTATTACTGCCTGAATTACTGGTTTTCAGCATCTGTCCACGATTTGAGAAATGTGTATTGTCAGGAGTGTGGTGAGAAGTAGCGTTATCAGCTTGATGATTGGCATGAGAAACACTTTCAGACTGACTGGGTTGTTGATAATGTTGATTGT
>JAGCOT010000136.1 GCA_017645365.1 Neisseriaceae bacterium | reverse complement strand
TTCTTCTAATGAGAATAATTCATCTTCTTGCGAAATGCCATCGGAATTGATATCACGCCATACTTTAATATTTTTAAAATCGGCATCATTCGCATCAATTTTACCATCGCGATTATGGTCTAATTGTCTTAACGCAGAAAATCCATCGGTAATGGTGTCGGTAATAAAAGTTTTAGGCGTGTCTTGACCGAATAATTCCGAACCGTCATCAATCAACCCATTGCCATTGCGATCCAAAACCAACAAACCATCATCGCCTTTTACCCACTGCGTGGCAACCTTAATGCCGTTGCCGTTTAAATCAAATAATACACCATCGTAATTATTTTCTGATATCAATTCGATACCATCACCATCAAGATCAAGGACTAATGGGTCGTAGAGGTGGAAGTTGCCTAAACGATTTAAGGCATCCATAAATTTGTCCCATTGATCGCCAATCCAATCGTAAGCACCTTGCAACACTTTATTGAGTTTAAGAATTTTTTCCAAAACATCTTTGCCCCAATCTGGATTGCGACCGTCAAGTTTTTCGGAAACGCTTTCGATCCCATTGTCGATTGCATTCAAAATATCTTCAATAAATTCTCTAACTTCATCACTGATGTTAGAAGAATCAAGTTCTTCTGAAGGTTTGGATTCATCACGCTTTGCTTGCTCTTCAAGCAATTCCTTCATAGTGAGCCATTTGTCATACCCAGCATCATTTTGACGATTGGCTTCCTTGCGAAGATCATCATCTAGAAGATCCTTGTAATTTTCGATTGTCGCTTTGCTGTAATCCTTGCTTGGCGATAAGGGGGATGTGGCTGAATCTGATGGAGCACCTGATGATGTTCCATTGGATGTCCCATCATTTCCAAATGCAGCGTTTGCAGTGGCATCAATTGCTGAACCTGTAATTTTATCGGTCGCTATTGAAGTTGGTTTAAAAGAATCTTTAATAGCAGGACCAACTCCATTTCTTACAAATGGAATAGCACTAACTACAACTTGAGCACCATTGGATACCATGCCCGCTGTATCGCCATTTTGATATGCTTTGCCAGTATCATATATATTGACGGCAGTACCAACGACTGGTACATTTTCAGCAAAATCATGTAGACCACCTTTCCCATTATGCCACATATCGCTCGCTGCATTTGTTCCATTCGGTGTTCCATCAGTGTAATCCCAGCGATGAGATGCTCCACTATTTTCTTTATTTTCTGTATCTGTCATTTTTATGACTCCAAATCATTTAATTAATGTTAATGTTTATATTCATCAAGAAATTTCTTGTGAATACTCCAAATAAAATCAAAATATATTGATTTATTGTTTAAGATATTTTCTATGATTATAAAAATACCTATAACCTCTTTATGCTATTGCTCAATTCTTTTAATCTTTCACAAGATTTTTCTGCACCAACACCATTTATACATGCTTTTTGGTAGTAGTTATATGCTTTTTGATAATATTCTTTTGCTTTGGTTAAATTTTTCTCCACACCTTCGCCATACTCATACATAACACCTATATTGTGCTGGGCATCTGCATATTCTTGTTCTGCTGCTTTTTTATACCATTGAAAAGCAATTTTATAATTTTGTTCAACTCCTCTCCCACGATCATAAGAAACGCCTAAATTATATTGTGCCTGTGCATTACCTTGCTCTGCTGCTTTATAAAACCATTGATTGGCTTGAATATAATTTTGTTGGACACCTTCCCCTTTAGCATACATAAAGCCAACATCTACTTGAGCCAATACATATCCTTGCTCTGCTGATTTTTTATATAATTCAAATGCTTTTGTGTAATCTCCCCTTTTTTTATATAACCTACCCAATTCTCTTTGTCCTTGAGCATAATCTTGTTTTGCTGATTTTTCTATCCAATAAAGTGCTTTTTGTTCATTCTTTTCTTGTCCTAAATCACCACTTTCATATAAAAGACCTAAAGCCAACTGCATTTTAGGATTACCATGATTGGCACCTATTTCAATATATTTTCTTGCCTGATCATGTTTTTCATTTTTCGATGCTTCAACAATTGATATTTCACAACGGTCTCGACCAGTTTTACCCAATTTATCAGCACATCCTAATTCAATAACTTTTTCACTGGGGAAAAAGAACACAATCAATACAGAAAGTAAAGTCAAAAAAATCACCCATTTTCTTGCTTTTTTAAACATTCTCAATATTCCCACGATTAATCTCCTATTTTTCAGCCTGCCTAAAAAGGTTTGCCTGATGCAAAAAGTAAAAAAATCACCAAAACATCATATCTATTCATATTCATTACGAAACTCATACCTTTCAACAATTTTTGCTAATTTAATACCACAATCGGAAATACCTACTTGTCCAGCAGAAATGATATGTAAATCATCTCCAAGATATTGTGCAATAAGATGTTTTAAAGAATCCGCATTTTTTCCATTTAATTGGTCGTTAATTCTGTCAAAAACTTTATTTGCTCCAGATAATCCGATATTTTTATCAAAATATTGTTTCGTTAAACATATACTAATTGTATAGTTCAATTTTTGAATGTCAGCATAATTTTTATTGGGGCTGTATTAGATTAGCAGTTATGATAGACTGCAAAAATGAAGATAACGCATTGTAAATTAAAGAAATCTGTACAGAAGAAACTGCTTGAATTTTTTGTATTAGAAGTTACAGCAAGAAGTGCAGCCGAT
>JAGCOT010000135.1 GCA_017645365.1 Neisseriaceae bacterium | reverse complement strand
TTTTTTGCAAGATCAATAAGTTAACAAATGGAAAAATTTGATGAAGGTTTGATTTGGGTCAAAGTGATCAATTTTACCAATCAGACATTGAATCATGATGATTTTCAGCTTGCCTGCAAAACAACAGGCAGCCTGAAAAAAACTTTCAGCCTGCCTGCTGATAACCCCAACACGGGAAGTGTCCCCCGCATGGGAAGTGCCCCCTGCATGGGAAGTGCCCCCTGCATGGGAAGTGCCCTCTGCATGGGAAATGCTGCCCCCACACGGGAAGTGCTTTCAGGTTGCCTGTTTTGAAATGATAGGCAGGCTGAAAAAGGTTTTTTCATTCAAAACAGAATATAATCTGCATCACATATTGTTCTACCGATTATCGTATGCAAGTCATTGAATATCCCAACAGTCCGTTTAAACTCCACCAACCATTTCCGCCCGCAGGCGATCAGCCTACGGCGATACAGTCTTTATTACAAGGCTTGGATGATGGATTGAGTTATCAAACCTTATTAGGGGTTACAGGTTCAGGTAAAACATACACGATGGCGAATGTGATTGCCCAAAGTGGTCGTCCTGCGATGATTATGGCTCACAACAAAACGCTTGCGGCTCAACTGTATGCTGAAATGCGGTCGTTTTTCCCTGAAAACGCTGTGGAATATTTTGTTTCTTATTACGATTATTATCAACCAGAAGCCTATGTGCCCAGCCGTGATTTGTTTATTGAAAAAGATTCTTCCATCAATGAACACATCGAACAAATGCGTTTGTCTTCTACCAAACATTTGATTGAACGCGAAGATGTGATCATTGTCGCCACTGTTTCAGCCATTTATGGCATTGGCGACCCCAAAGAATATCATCGCATGATTTTGCATTTGCAAACGGGTGAAAAAATCGGACAACGCGGCGTGATTGCTCGTTTGGCAGGCATGCAATATGAACGCGGCGATATGGATTTTCAACGAGGAACTTTCAGGGTGCGTGGCGATGTGATTGATGTTTTTCCTGCGGAAAATGCCGAAGAAGCCCTACGCATCAGCCTGTTTGATGATGAAATTGATGGGCTGACTCTGTTTGATCCGCTCACAGGAAAAATTTTAAATAAAGTGGAACGCTATACCATTTTCCCTTCTAATCATTATGTTACGCCACGCGAAACGGTTTTGCGTGCGTGCGAAACCATCAAGCAAGAATTGGCAGAACGAACCGAATTTTTCTATAAAGAAAATCGCATTGTCGAAGCCCAACGCATCGAACAACGCACGCGTTTTGATTTAGAAATGCTGTATGAAATGGGCTTTTGCAAAGGCATTGAAAATTATTCACGCCATTTATCTCGCCGTGCCGAAGGCGAACCTCCACCAACTTTAATGGATTATTTACCGCATAACGCTTTGATGTTTATTGACGAAAGTCATGTAACCGTGCCACAAATTGGCGGCATGTATAAAGGCGATGCAGCACGCAAACAAAATTTGGTGGATTATGGTTTCAGGCTGCCTTCTGCACGAGATAATCGTCCTTTGAAATTCCATGAATTTGAACGCGTGATGCCACAAACCATTTTTGTTTCGGCAACACCTGCTCAATACGAGTCTGAACACGCAGGACAAGTGGTCGAACAAGTGGTGCGTCCCACAGGTTTGGTCGATCCTGAAATCATCATTCGTCCAGTCGCCACACAGGTAGATGATTTATTAGCCGAAATTCGCGAACGCAGTCAGCGTGAAGAACGCGTTTTGGTTACCACACTCACCAAACGCATGGCAGAACAACTGACAGATTATTACGAAGAAATGGGCGTTCGCGTGCGTTATTTGCACAGTGATATTGATACAGTCGAACGCGTAGAAATCATTCGCGATTTGCGATTGGGCTTATTTGATGTCCTTATTGGCATCAATTTGTTGCGAGAAGGTTTGGATATTCCAGAAGTTTCATTAGTGGCGATTTTAGATGCCGATAAAGAAGGTTTTTTGCGTTCACATCGCAGTCTCATTCAAACCATCGGACGGGCAGCCAGAAATATTCATGGCACTGCCATTTTATACGCCGATAAAATCACTGATTCAATGAAAATCGCCATTGACGAAACCGAACGCCGCCGTCATAAACAAATCTCGTTCAATCAAGAACACGGCATCACACCACAACAAATCGTTAAAGAAGTCAAAGACATCATCAATATTGAACCTGATGAAAAAACCAAAACCAAACGCAGTGCCCATTCAATCCATTCAGAAAAAGATGCGATTGATGCTATTGCTCGTTTGGAAAAAGAAATGTTTCAGGCTGCCCAAGATTTGCGTTTTGAAGATGCCGCACAATATCGCGATCAAATCAAAAAATTAAAAGAACAAATTTTTGGCGGACATATCTAAACATGGCAAATTCAATCCACATTATTCTTGCACCCATGCACGGTTATGCGGACGCATTGATGCGTTCAACACTGCTGCAAATAGGAGGTTTGGATGCGACCATGAGTGAATTCGTTCGCATTACGCACACCATTCATTCCCCTAACGTTTGGCATCAAAAAATTCCTGAATTACAACAACAATCAACCATTCCTTGTGCAGTACAGTTATTGGGTTCAGATGCTTTGACCATGTCAGAAAATGCTCTGATTGCCGTTGCTTGTGGTGCAAAATGGATTGATGTTAATTTTGGCTGCCCTGCCCCAACAGTGAATCGACACAGTGGAGGGGCGGCTTTACTTCAATACCCACAACAAATCGAAACCATCATCAAAACCCTGAAAGAACGATTGCCCCAAAACATTCGGCTCACCGCCAAAATGCGATTGGGATTAAGCGACACCACCCCTGCGATTGCCTGTGCACAAGCCATTGAAAGAGGAGGTGCTTCGGCAGTTACGGTTCATGCACGCACCAAAGACGAAGCCTATCTTCCGCCTGCCCATTGGGAATGGTTTTCTCACATTCAAAACAGCATTTCTATTCCTGTGATTGCGAACGGCGATATTTTTAGCGTAGCGGATTTTTATCGTTTAATCGAATGTTTTCCCACAGAAAACATCATGCTTGGCAGAGGAATGCTGATGCAACCTGATTTGGCAAAACAAATTAAAGCAAGCGTTTCTGGAAAATTTGTAACACCAATGAATCATGACGACATCGTTCAATTATTGCGTGATTTTTTTACGCAAGCACAAAGGCAGCATGAAAAATACGCATTATCCAGAATCAAACAATGGTTGCCTTTACTGGCAAAAAATTACCCTCAAATTCAAAGCATCATCGCCCCTATGCGTCAAATCACTGATGCAGAAACCATGATTTCGTTTTTAAATCAATGCTAAACAAAAAAATTCCAACGACATACTTGACAAAATTGAAACTGCAAGTTAAAATTCACGCTTCATTTTTGTTTCTCTATATTAGTTGTTTAGTTGTTATATTTTTGGGTCGTTAGCTCAGCCGGTAGAGCAGCGGACTTTTAATCCGTTGGTCGAGCGTTCGAATCGCTCACGACCCACCAATTTTTAACAGTGTGCTCCATGAGTTACACTGTTTTTCTTTTTGTAAGATTGTTGTTTGTGTTCATTTTCAGAAAAAACAATAACAATCCTGTTGTCAGGGAGCCAATACCCGATACAGCCCATAATCCGCTACAATTATTTTCAGGCTGCCTGAAATGATTTTTAGGCAATGTTTCACAGCAAAGAAGCATCAATGCCAGTTTTGCAGGAGTTTCTGAAATGTCTTTTCCTAACAACGAAAAACTCACCAATCAAACTGCTTATCGTAGCCTGTGGGTAAGCGTTTTTGTGAATATTGTATTGGCAGCAGTGCAAATGATTGCAGGTGTTATGGCACATTCACAAGCATTGGTATCAGACGGAATTCATTCCTTGTCAGATTTGTTGTCGGATATTGTGGCATTATTTGCCACCCGTTTCAGTTTTCAGGCTGCCGATGACAAGCATCCTTACGGTCATCGCCGTTATGAAAATGCTGCATCTTTGGCGTTGGGATTATTGTTAGCGGCAGGCGGTGTTACGATGATTTCCGCTGCACTGAATAAATTTTATACTCCTGAATCTACCCCTATTCATTACGCTGCCTTATGGGTCGCATTATTGGCATTACTGACCAAAGAATGCTTGTTTCGTTATATGTTATGGCAAGCTAGAAAAGCTCAATCAGGGGTGTTGATTGCCAATGCGTGGCATGCTCGTTCAGATGCGGCTTCATCTTTGGTGGCATTGATTGGTATTATTGGAGCAATGGCAGGATTTCCGCTGTTTGACCCATTGGCAGCGTTATTGGTTGGTGCGATGGTAGGCAGCGTAGGCATCAAATTTGCCTACCAAGCTCTGCAAGATTTAATGGATGCCGCCGCAGATGAAGAAACCATTATCAATATCCAAAAAACCGTAGCGAATGTAACAGGTGTCATCGGCTTTCATGACTTACGCACCCGCAAAACAGGCGATGATGTGTTTGTAGATATTCATATTGAAGTATCTGCCGATTTGTCCGTGGTTGCAGGACACAATATTGCGGTTGATGTGCGTAATTCTTTATTGAATATGGGTAATATTGCTGATGTGATGGTACATATCGACCCTGTGGAAAATCATTTGCAGGCAACCTGAAAGCATTTCCCATGCAGAGAGGAGACAATCCCCATGCATAAAACACAAAAACAGGCAGCCTGAAATGAAAAATACCTGAAAATTATAAATTGCCGTAAGAATGCAAGCCTGTAAGAAACATATTGACACCGATAAAGGCAAATGTAGTCAGCAATAAACCAATTAAAGCCCACCATGCCAATACTTTACCTCGCCAGCCTGCAACCAAGCGTAAATGCAGCCAAACGGCATAATTCAACCAAACAATCAAAGCCCATGTTTCTTTGGGATCCCAACTCCAATAGCGTCCCCACGCATCGCCTGCCCACAAAGCCCCTAAAATAGTAGCGATGGTAAAAAAGACAAAACCAATGGCAATGCTTTTGTACATCACTTCTTCAATGATTTCTGACGGCGGTAAAAAACGGTTGGTGTGATTGGGATTTTTTTCAACTCGCAATGCCCACAATTCTGCCACTGCCAACATGGCGGCAATACAAAAACCACCGTAACCAATAAAATTAGCAGGAACATGTATTTTCATCCACCAAGATTGTAAAGCAGGAATTAATGGACGAATTTCTTGGGCTCCGCGTGCAAGGCTGTACCACAAAATAAAGCCCACCAAAATACATTGCAAGGCATAAATAAACACGCCCAAGCGTTGTAAATGGTTTTTTTCTGCATAATACAAAAACATCAGGCTAATCATTGCCATAAACAGAATAAACACTTCATACAGATTGGACACTGGCATATGTCCTGTTTCTGCCCCAATCAGATAACTTTCATGCCAACGAATGAGTAAGCCTGTGATGCCTGCTAATGCAGAAAACCAAGATAAGGACATGCCAAGATGAATTAAGGTATTGTTTTGGTCTGTATTTTTTCTCATTTGCACCAGTGCACCAATGAGAAAACATACAAACGCTAAAATCGTTAAAAAGCATTGCCACATAATGGCAGATTGTCCAGAAAGAAAGTATTTCAACAAAAAACGATTTTCTGCATTGGCAAAATCACCTGCATAAATTTTGATGGATAAGAAAGTCAACAAAAGTGTTGCGGGAATAAACAAACGCAATGGCTTATAAAACCAGCCCAAAAGAATGGCAGCAGGCAAGGCCAACCAAAAAATGATTTCTTCGTAAATATTAGGTGCGTGCTGCATCAATTTCAAACGCACATAAAGCCCTAAAGCAATCACAACAATGGCAAAAATACCATCGGTCATATTTAACTTTTGCCACCAATTTTTTTTCTGTAACAAAGCATGGTTATGATTTTGATTCATGTGAAAAATCCTTAATCAGTTGCTCTAAATGTTGGATATGTTGCGTAAACCGCTTATTGATTTGCTGTTTTTGTCGTCCTGATGTCATCGCAAAACGCATTTGCTGCGGACGAATCAAAATCCAAGCACGCCATTCGGTAACATAAAACATCAAAATCGAGCCCAAAGTCAGCAAAAATGCTCCTAAATACACCCATTTCTCGCCAGGTGAACGCGTCATTTGCAAGCCACTGGCTTGAACTTCTTCAAAATCACGCAACTGCATAAAAAGCGGCACAGGATAGTGATGCAAAGCAGTCATGGTTTGCATACTGGATAAAACAAAATCTGCACGCTTTTCATCGTTATCCCAAGCAGGTTGGCGATTTTTTTCTAAAACAACACCAAGTAATTGATTGGTAGAAAAGGCTATCAACTGGGGAAACAAGGCGTTCATGCGTTCTTGGTCGTTTTGTGGCACTGTGGTTTGGATAAACTCTTCCAATCGCTCAAATCCACCATTCGCAAAAATACGAAATAAATTGGGGATTAAATCTTTCATGCGTTGGCGTTCTTCCGGCGGAAAGGTTTTTAAAACCCTTTGTGTGGCAGCCTGAATCATTTCTGGGTTATAAAACGCAGCACGCAACTGCATAAAAGTATCAATATCGCCATTGGCATCAATGGGAATGGTTAGCCAGCGGAAATTTGCTTCATTGGGTTCTCGTACGCCATAAAAATAAGCGGTTTTCCCTTCAAATTCTTGTGGCAGGAGATAGTTCATAAAAACAAATGCTTTCCCTGCTGCATCTTTAATGGTGTAAGTAATGGAAGGACCAAAATTTTTAGTTTTCGCATCGCTTTGCACTGAACGCATTTTGTCTACCATATCTTGATGATCCGCATTATCAGCAGCAATGGTTTCAACATTATGGCTTTTAAACTCGCCAAATTCCAAAGTGTACGACTCTTTTCCATCATCCAAAGCAAAGGGAACTCTGCTTAAAGAACGCACTTTCAGCGATTGAAATTCTGCATTTTGATTCGGCAAAAGATACGCATCAAAAGTTAAAGGAGAACCTCCATCGCCAAAATTGGCTTGGTAGATGGAAACACCATCAATACGAAATGGGTGATTCACTCGCACAACCGCTTGATGAATTTTGCCTTTGGAATCTTGTACGGTAATATCGCTGGCAAAATCTTTGGGCATGCCGTTGTCATAATGAGCAATCGAAAATTTATTGAGTTGAACAGTAAACGGCAGTTCTTGCAAAACATATCCACCGTTCCCCGTATGCAAAAACAATGCATTAGTGGATTGTTTTTCAGGGAGCGATATATCTCCGCGAAAGGAAATGGTATTAGGTTTAATGCGACTTTTATCTTGAAATTCATCTACATAACGAGCGTTTTGATCAGGCACAATATATCCCGTCAAAACGCCCAATTTCAGCAACAAATTACTGTCGAGCAATCCGCCTAAACAAATAATAATCAAGGCAGCATGAGCCAGAATGTAGCCCCATTTACCCAAAGTCCCTTTTTTAGCGGCAATCAATACTTCATCTTCTCGTTGAATTTTTCGAGTTTGATAGCCTTGTGCTTGAAGATATTGTTCAGCGATTTCAGGCGTCAGTGTTGTAGATAAAAGTTGTTGATGTTTGAATAAAGATAAGGATTGATCCGTAACCTGCGTACGAAAACTGTGCATATCACGAACAAAAACAGGAACATGGCGAATCAAGCAAAGTGATGTGGAAATCACCAAAAATGCCATAATCAGTACGAACCACGATGATGAATAAACATCAAACAATCCTAATGAATCAAAGATTTTTGCCCAAAAAAAGCCAAATTGAAAAACATAATCTTGGAAAGCACGCCCTTGCGGAATAATCGTGCCAATCACGCAAGCAATGGCAAGAATAGTCAGCAAGGCGATGGCAAATCGCATTGAACTGAACAGTTCAAACAAAGGGTGGCGAATGATTTTCTGCAAGCGATTGGACGACATACAACGAAAATAAATTAAAAAACGGTTTGATTATAGTCTTTTTTTCTCAACGATGCCTGATTGATTAAAAAAAACAATTAAGAAAAAGCGTTTCAGAAACTGCTACAAAAGTGGTCAATGTAAATGCAATTCAAAGTTGCATTAGCACTGCAAATCGAAGACATCGATGCATTTAAGTGAGATTTTAGCTTCGCAGAAACTGCGGTTTGATTACTTCGTATCAAACAAACCTTGTTTTGCACAACGAAGAAATGTGCGACAAATGCCAGTTTTGCAAGGGGTTTCTTTCAGGCTGCCTAAAAAATTAGATTATAGCAAAGAAAACTCTGTCCAATTTCGTCATTATGCGTCTTAATACAAGATTTTCAGGCTGCCTGAAAGTAATGTTTCCTCCTGTTATAACAGTTACTGCCGTATGTCTAACCTGCTTCCCAAGACAACAGATACAATGTTTTAACTTACGCTTCAAGTGCATTTTTGGCAGGCTGAAAGAAATCTTTTGCAAAACTGATAGATGTGAAATGGATTCAAACTTGTAGCCACTCAACAAAGAAACACAGATGCCAATTTTGCATTTTTTCTGGAAATAGGTATTTCTATCCAACAATTAACTGATGCCGCACAAAACGCACTTCATTGGCAATTTCGCTGGCGGTTGCACCGATACTGATGCCTTTTTTTATCAAGTTTTCTCCTGCCTGTGCATGTAGCCACACGCCGCCCCGCACCGCTTGTGAAATGGCTATTTTTTGAGCCAATAAACTGCCAATAACACCTGACAAAACATCTCCACTGCCCGCCGTTGCTAATACTGATGAACCTACTGGACTTGTCCATATTTCTTGTAAATTAGGAGATGCCACAACGGTACGATGTCCTTTAAGCACGACCCAAGAACGATAGCGTTTTGCCAGTTGTAACGCCGACTGCTTGCGATGATGATTGATTTCCTCTACTGTGCAATGCAATAGTCGTGCAGCTTCCAATGGGTGCGGTGTGAGAATACGATGAACATTTTCAGGCAGCCTGAAAACATCTTTGTCCGAATATTCTGCCAAAATATTTAAAGCATCTGCATCTAACAAAATGGGCGAATGTTGTGAAGAAAACAATATTTTTTCCAACAATAAAACTACATCAGAACTTTTACCTAAACCACAACCGATGACCCATGCGTCTATATTTTTATATTGCATCAGTTCTTTGGCATTTTGCAGCATGATTTCTGGATTTTCAGGGAAATAAGGTACAGGAATAGATTCTTGCTCAAAACCTGCAATCACTTTGCCACAACCTGTTTTTAAGGCTGCCACTGATGCCAAAACCAATGCCCCCGACATTCCTTTCGCACCGCCGATTACTGCCACCGTACCAAAAATACCTTTGTGAGCATCTTTGGGGCGTACTTGGCAAATGTCAGGAAAGAGGGATTGTGCGTATTTTTTTGCAGTCATGATATCGATTTCCATAAAAATGCTTTCAATATAGTCGTGATTTTGATGAGTGAATCTATTGTAACAAAGCAACTTTCAAAACCCACTCCTTCATGCGGAGAAGTTGAATCTAAACGGCATTTGTAGTAGAATCTCCTGCTTTTAAGGGTCTGTAGCTCAGTGGTTAGAGCAGGGGACTCATAATCCCTTGGTCGTGGGTTCAAATCCCCCCAGACCCACCAAATTGAACAGTGTACCAGTTACACTGTTTTTCGTTTTAATATAATAAATAAGAACTATTTGGAAATTACTGCAAAACTGGCATCTGTGTTTCTGGTGTTGCTCGCACGAAAAACAATAGATTATCTATTCGTTTGCTGTACTACTGAAACTTTGAACTGTACTCACATTTACCTATTTCCAGGATTTTCCGTTTTGTTTTCAGCCTGCCCCAATAATCTCCAATATTTTTAAACATAATGATTGATTTTATTTTACATATTGACCAACACTTGCTGTCCCTAACTTCGCAATATGGGGCATGGATTTATGCAATTTTGTTTTTAATCGTTTTTTGTGAAACGGGTTTAGTGGTAACTCCTTTTCTGCCTGGTGATTCTATGTTATTTGCCGCAGGCAGTATTGCTGCACTGGGGCAGATGAATGTGCATGGATTGGCATTCTTGCTGTGGATTGCAGCCGTTTTAGGGGATTCTGTTAATTTTATGGCAGGCAAATTACTGGGCGAAAAATTGTTTGCCGATCCTGATTCCAAAATTTTCAAACAAGCCTATTTGCATAAAACCGAAGATTTTTATCGGCAACACGGTGGAAAAACCATTTTATTAGCACGATTTATCCCCATCATCCGCACCTTTGCCCCATTTGTTGCAGGAATGGGACATATGCAATACCGCCGATTTTTTTCCTACAACATTATGGGCGGTGCTGTTTGGGTGGTTTTATTTGTGTATGGTGGCTATTTTTTTGGCAATACTGAAATTGTTAGAAACAATCTATCATTGGTCTTGCTGATGATTATTATTCTGTCGCTATTGCCGATGGTTATTGAAATTATCCGACATAAATACGGCAAAAAATAAGATTTCAGGCTGCCTGTTTATATAGGCAGCCTGAAAAGTTTTATCCACGCGGATGATGCTGTTGTACTAATTGTTTGAGTCGTTCATTCGCTACATGGGTATAAATTTGTGTAGTGCCAATATCAGAATGCCCCAACAACATTTGCACCACCCGCAAATCCGCCCCGTGATTGACTAAATGCGTGGCAAACGCGTGGCGTAAGCCGTGTGGCGAAAGATGTTGAATGCCCACTTCATTCGCATAGCGTTGTACCAACAACCACGCTGCTTGGCGTGTGAGCGTTGTTCGTTTTTGACTGACAAAAAGCGAATCACAAGGTGCATTTTTCAACAAAATAAAGCGTGCCGATGATAAATATTGCTGCAACCATTCCACCGCCTCTTCACCCATGGGCACCAATCGCTCTTTATTCCCTTTTCCAACGGTATGCACAACACCGCGTTGCAAATCAATATCAGATAAAGTCAAGCCTACTGCTTCGCTGACGCGTAATCCTGTTGCATAAATCAACTCCAAAAAAGCACGATCCCGCAAACCGTGCGGTGTCTGTACATCAGGAGCAGACAATAAGTCTCCGATTTGGGATTCGCTGATGATGTCTGGCAAAGATTGTGTTTTTTTAGGCGTTCGCAAACGCAGGGTTGGATCTTCTTTCAGGCTGCCTGAAAAAATCAACCAAGCATAAAATCGCCGCACACAAGATAAACGCCTTGATTTAGAAGCCACTGCTTCTTGATAATCAAACAAAATAGCCGATAAATCTTCTTCTTGTGCCGAAAGCCAATCTTGATGCCGCTCTTGCAGCCGTATGGTGAGCATTTTTAAATCTCGCCGATAAGCGTTTAATGTATTTTTAGATAAACGATCAACCAGCCAAAGATGATCCAAAAATCGTTCGATTAAATCTTCCATAGCATTACCGTGATTTTTTGGATTTTATGCTTTTGTTTTTACGAGATTGGTTAAAATTATTGCGTTTTGGTGATTTTTGCTGATTTTTAGGCTTGATATGCTTTTTACGGCGAGTAGACGCCATGCCTTCAATTTCAAACTCTAGCAGTTGTCGTTCAATATATCGTTCGATTTTATGCACCAAAATATTTTCACGCACATCTGCCAAACTAATTGCAATACCATTCTTCCCCGCCCTTCCTGTTCTACCAATGCGGTGCACATAATCTTCTGCATTGCGAGGCAAATCAAAGTTAAAAACATGCGTGATGCGTTCTGCATCAATTCCGCGTGCCGCAACATCAGTTGCCACTAAAATTTTGATTTTGCCACGATGCAAATCTCGTAAAGTGCGATTTCGCCAAGATTGTGGCATATCACCATGCAAACAATACGCAGGATAACCTTGCTGATAAAGTTCGTCTGTCAAATCTTCACACATGATTTTGGTGGAAGTGAAAATAATCGCTTGGTCAATCGCAATATCACGCAAAAAGTAATTCAATAGGCGTTTTTTATGGCGAATATCATCACAATAATAAAGTTGCTCATCAATTTTGCCGTGTTCTTCATTGCGTTCAATATCAATGCGTTTGGCTTGATGGGTAATGCTTTTCGCCAACTTCCCTACAACACCATCCATTGTTGCAGAAAATAGCAAGGTTTGTCGATTTTTAGGCATTTTTGCTGTAATTTGACGAATATCATCAACAAACCCCATATCCAGCATACGATCGGCTTCGTCCAAAATCAAAATTTCCAATCGAGCAAAATCAATTCGCCCTTGCCGCATATGGTCGAGTAAACGACCTGGTGTAGCAATAACCAAATCAATCGGCTTGGACAACATTCTCGTCTGCAAACCGTAAGAAGTCCCACCTACCAAAGAAATGGTACGCAACCATTTGAAATATTGCCCATAACTTTGAGCATTTTTTTCAATTTGCAAAGCCAATTCACGCGTGGGTACCAACACCAAAACACGCATCCCGTTGCCCGATTGGGTGCTGCGTTGCTGACTGATGCGTGCCAAAGCAGGTAATAAAAAAGCAGCAGTTTTACCGCTTCCTGTTTGGGCACAAACGCAAAGGTCTTGTCCTGTAAGTGCAACAGGAATACTGGCAACCTGAACAGGAGTTGGGGTTTCGTATCCCATATCCGCCACCGCTTTAAGCAATGCCGAATGGTCCAATAAATCTTTAAATAGAATAGTCATTTTTGTGATTGTTATGATTGAGTTTTTTCATTTGGCGTTTTTCAGGTTGCCACGACCTTAACCTGTTTAATGCCGTTCTTAATACAGCAAATGCTTTCAGGCTGCCTGTTAATACCATTCTTATATACAGAAAATGTTTGGCTGATGCCCAAACCATGCCAAAACTTCGTTTTAGCTTCGCAGAAACTCTGTTTTAACTTCATCAAAACTTCGTTTTAGCTTCGCCTTGCGGCTCGCAGAAACTCGTTTTGTTTCATCAAAACTTCGTTTTAGCTTCGCCTTACGGCTCGCAGAAACTCGTTTTCAGGGTGCCTTGTTTTGGCGTTGAATAAATAATTCACGAGATTCCAAAGATTGCAAATATTGTGCTAACTCACTTAAAGCCTGTGTGTAGACTTCTTGCTTGAAATCAATCACTTCTTCAATCGGAGCCCAATAATCATGCCATCGCCAAGCATCAAATTCTGGCTTTATGGAGGAACGCAAGCAAATATCCGTTTCACGACCAATTAAACGCAATAGATACCAAATTTGCTTTTGACCACGATAACGAGATTGCCAATCACGCCGCACCCAATGATTGGGGACATCGTAACGCAACCAGTCTTTGGTGCGTCCCAAAATGCGGACATGATGCGAAGATAATCCCACTTCTTCCATGAGTTCACGATACATAGCGGTTTCTGGACTTTCACCAGGTTTAATGCCACCTTGTGGAAATTGCCAAGCATATTCACGCACCCGTTTGCCCCAAAATACTTGATTATTTTGGTTGGTAATGATAATGCCGACATTGGGGCGATAACCTTCTTTATCTAACATGGAAGAATTCATCTTTGATAAAAACGGCTGACATTTTCCCATAAAGACACGGTTTATGGCTACAATATCGAGCATATTTTTTGTAAAGGAATGTTTGATGTATCTGTGGAAAAAAGTGGTAGGACTATGCGGATTATTGATTTTGACCGCTTGTGGTTTTCATTTAAAAGGCACAGGAAATGTTCAATATGAACTGCCTTATTCGTCTTGGCATGTAGAAAATGGGCAGGTCATGCAAAATGCGTTGGAAAGTGCTTTAATTTATCAGTCATCTCATGTTTCATTGACGGAAAATGCAGAAGCCGTTTTAAAAGTTATCCAAATTGACCATCGCCAAGATATTCAAAGTTATAACAATAACGGTGGTGTGAGTGAGTATTTATTATGGGTGCGTGTCCACGCACAGGTGTTTTATCAAGGCGAACCCGTTGGTAAACCCATTCAAGTTTATGCTCAACGCGTTTTAACACACAATCACTCTGACTTATTAGGGCATCAGCAAGAAAAACAATCCGTTTGGCAAGATATTTATCAAGATGCTGCCAAACAAATGGTACAAAAACTAAAAACAAAACGCACCGCTTTCCCACACGCATCACCCGAAAAAAGTATTTGATTGCGTAGATATTTCCAGTTAATATTTTTGTTTGCTTGTTATCTTCAATTAGATAGAAAACAATGGTTTTAATATGTCGTTTTTAGAATTTCGTCATGTTCGTTTTGCTTATGGGAAAAGAGAGATTTTGCATGACATCAATTTCTCAATAGAAGCAGGAGAATTTGTCGCCATTATGGGTGGTTCAGGAAGTGGCAAAACCACGCTATTGCGTTTGATTACCCGCCAATTATCACCATCTTCTGGGGAAATTTTGGTGGAAGGCAAGAATTTAGCCACATTTTCCGCGCAAGAATTGTATGAATATCGCCGTGCGATGGGCGTTTTGTTTCAGTTTGGTGCATTGTTTACCGATTTAACCGTATTTGATAATGTCGCTTTTCCACTACGAGAACATACCAAGCTCCCTGAAAAAATAATTCGTGATTTGGTGCTTTTAAAATTAGATGCGGTTGGTTTGCGTGGAACGGAAAATCTTATGCCATCTGAACTTTCAGGCGGCATGGCAAGACGAGTAGCATTGGCAAGAACCATTGCTTTGGATCCAGATCTAATGCTTTATGATGAACCATTTACAGGTTTAGATCCCATTTCATTAGGCGTTGCAGCTCATTTGATTACACGGCTGAACAAAGCATTAAAAGCCACAGGTGTGATTGTTACGCATGATATTGGAGCGTCTTTATCTTTGGTAGATCGCGTAGTTTTTTTGGCAGATGGTGAAATTGTGTTTTCAGGTAGCCCACAGCAGATGCAAGAAACAGAATCACCATGGGTCAAACAGTTTTTAAGTGGCGAAAGGCATGGTCCTGTGGAATATCGCTATCCTGCCACCACTACCTTACAACAGGATTTAATGATTTAAATGATGAACTTTTTTCGCCGCATTGGTCGTTTTACCATTCGTTTGATTCAATCGTTGGGTGCAAATATATTGTTTCTCATCAATATTTTGACTCATTCAGGCAAATCTTGGTTATCGCCACGATTGATTATTCGACAAATTTATTTTTCAGGCGTGATGTCTATCTTGATTGTGGCAACATCGGGCTTATTTATTGGCATGGTTTTAGGTTTGCAAAGTTATAATTTATTGGCACAATTTAATGCAGCTGATGTTTTAGGTTTTGCAGTTGCCGCCAGTTTGTTGAGAGAAATTGGTCCAGTTTTGGCAGCCTTATTATTTGCCAGCAGTGCAGGCAGTGCTATGACCAGTGAAATTGGTCTGATGAAAACCACAGAACAACTGGAAGCCATGAATGTGATGGCGGTAAACCCTGTTTCACGAGTAGTAGCACCGCGTTTTTGGGCGGGAATTATTTCTATGCCATTATTAGCAGCGATTTGTAATGTGGCAGGGATTTATGGTGCATATTTAATCGGCGTCAAACATTTGGGTTTGGATGCAGGTGTTTTCTGGTCGCAAATGCAGGCGGGTGTTGATTGGCATTATGATGTCTTGAACAGTTTAGTGAAATCTTTTGTTTTTGGGGTTGTGGTAACATTGATTGCGGTATTTCAAGGTTTTCATTGTCGCCCAACGGCAGATGGCATATTGCGTGCCACTATGCGTACCGTAGTCATTAGTGCTTTAAGCATTTTGGCTTTGGATTTTATTCTGACAGCGTTAATGTTCAGTTAAGCAATTTAGGATACATTATATGAAGCAAAGTACATTGGAATTGTGGGTTGGTTTTTTTGTTGCCATCAGTATTGCGGCATTGGTATTTTTATCTTTGCAGGTTGCAGGTCGCGATGGGGGTATGAGCAAAACGACAAGTTACACGGTTTATGCAGAGTTTGATGACATCGGTGGCTTAAAAGTCAAAGCCCCTGTCCGCACCGCAGGTGTTGTTGTTGGGCGGGTTGCGAATATTCAACTCAACAAAGAAACATTTCGTGCTAAAGTAGCACTTGAATTATCTGATGCCTATCATTTCAGCAGTGATGTTTCTGCACAAATTTTGACATCGGGTATTTTGGGTGAGCAGTATATTGGCTTGCAAGAAGGTGGGGAAGAAGAAACACTCAATGCAGGGGACACCATTACCATGACCAGTTCGGCAATGGTTTTAGAAAATCTCATTGGGAAATTCATGACTGCCTTTGCTGATAAACAAGATTCATCGACTTCGTCTGAAAAATAATCTCATCATAAGGAAAAAATATGAACATCATCAAAACCATTGGCGTTGCAGCAGCAACTTTGTATTGTTCCATTGCATTGGCAGAACCTGCTGATGCTGTCAATCAAATCAGAACCAGTGCACAAGAAGTGTTGCGGATTTTGAATAAAGACAACGGCAGCAACAGTGCGGCTGTTAGAGCAGAGGCCGAAAAATACGCAGAGCCTCACTTTGATTTTCGCCGCATGACGAAACACGCTATTGGACAACCTTGGAAACAGGCAACACCAGAGCAACAAAAAGCTTTGACAGAGGCGTTTAAAAACAAGTTGATTCGCATTTATTCTGGCAACATGTTGCAATACAAAACCGCCAAAGTTACAGTCAATAATACCCCTGTGGTCAGTGGTTCTAAATCACAAATTGTAACCGTCAAAACAGAGGTTTTACCAAGTGCCAATGCCAGTAAAAAAGATTTGGTGCAAATTGATTACACCACTTATGGAACCAACAACACCTATCGCATTTATGATGTTGTGGTGAATGGACAAAGTCTGGTAACGATTTATCGCAATCAGTATAAAGAAACTATCCAACAAAAAGGTATTGATGGACTGATTCAAGAATTAAAACAAGGTAAATAATGGAATTTTCTCGCAACGGCGATACTTTAAAAATACGCGGCAGCATCAATAACCAAACATTTGATGCTGCTCTTTATCAGTTATGGACACAACAATTTTCAGGCAGCCTGAAAACCATTGATTTGCAAGATGCAAAAGAAATTGATTCTGTTTGCATTTCATTATTGGTTGATGCGGTGCGGCAACAAAAAGAGCCGATTGCCATCATCAATGCACCTGAAAGCGTCCGCACTTTGCTTTCGATTTATCATCTTAAATCTATGATTTCCGCCTAAATGAAAGCGTTGAATATGAATAAAACTTTTCAGGCTGCCTGTTTGGTCAGTGTTTTAGCATTAACCGCCTGTGCCAGCAATAATCCCCAAGATCCTTACGAACCTTACAATCGTGCGATGTATCGCTTTAATGACAAAGTAGATACCGCAGTGGTTACGCCTGTAACAAGGGGTTATCAAAAAGCCATCCCCAAACCCATTCGTGCAGCCATTACCAATGTTTTTAACAATTTCCGCGATGTCGTTAGTTTTGGCAGCAATGTTTTGCGATTGGATTTAGAAAAATCTTCAACCGATTTAATGCGTGTTGCTTTTAATACAACCTTTGGTTTGGGCGGATTGATTGATATGTCGTCAGCGGTAGGCATGCCCAATAATAAAAACACATTGGGCGACACATTTGCATCTTGGGGTTGGAAAAACAGCAATTATTTAGTTTTGCCATTGTTTGGGCCTTCTACCGTGCGAGATACTTGGGGAACATTGCCCACCATGTACTATTCGCCTGAATCGGCTTTAATTCAAAACAGTGGGGCTTTGGCTGGGGTTTCTGCTTTAAAAGCGATTGATACACGCAGTCAATATTTAGGCATTACCGATGTTTTACAAGAAAATCCACCGCCAGACCCATACGCTTATACGCGAGATTTATTCATGGGGATGCGTTCGCGACAAACAGGTGGGCAATATCAAGTTAATGTAGATGATGATGACTGGAATATTGAAGATTTAGATGATGAAGATACTTCTGCTGGAACTTCCACATCAGCAAGCGTTGAAACTTCTTCTGCAACGCCAGAAACATTGGTTCAGGCTGCCTTAAATCATCAAACTTCTGAAAATACTTATAAAACCATTATTTACAAATCATCTTCGCAAGAGAAAATTGAAGTACAAGGGCAAGCCGATATTCGTGATGCCAAAGCGTGGTTGATTTATTGGTATTCGGATAAAGACAATCCCCAACTTAACTAAATATCTTTTCAGGCTGCCTGTTATTAGGCACCCTGAAAAAACCTGCAAAACTGGCAACTTGCGTACACTGCAAAGTGGCAGTAGCTAAAACAAGGTTTGTTTGATACGAAGTATCAAACTTTTGATAAACGAGGTTTATCAAAAAAGATTGCGAAGCAATCAAACCACAGTTTTTGCAAAGCGATGCTAAAAAAACGAAAACATCACAGAAAGGTCATGTTTTTTAACTTTGCATGAGTTTCTGAAAACATCAGGGCAAAAATATTATGGAAACGCTGACTTTATATCAACAAACTTTTTCAGGACGCCTGCTTTTAGGGACATCAGGATACCCCAGTATGGATGTTTTGCAGCAAGCATTAACACAATCCAAACCTGCAATGATTACGGCAGGACTGCGGCGTCAAGGGGCGTTTCATCAAGAAGCAGGACAAGGGTTTTGGTCTTTGTTGCAACAAACAGGCATTCCCATTTTGCCCAATACCGCAGGTTGTCATTCGATACAAGAAGCAGTGGCTACTGCACAAATGGCACGCGAGGTTTTTGAAACCGATTGGATTAAATTAGAATTGATTGGCGATGACGATACCTTGCAACCTGATGTTTTCCAACTGGTTCAGGCTGCCGATATTTTAATTCGTGATGGTTTTAAAGTATTGCCGTATTGCACAGAAGATTTAATTGCCGCTCGCCGTTTAATCGATGTTGGCTGTCAAGTACTGATGCCGTGGGCGGCCCCCATTGGGACGGCTTTGGGCGTAGTACATGAATACGCATTACGCGTTTTGCGAGAAAGAATTGATATTCCGCTGATTATTGATGCTGGTATTGGTTTGCCATCACAAGCAGCACAGGTGATGGAATGGGGTTTTGATGGCGTACTGCTCAATTCCGCCGTTGCCCAAAGTGCTTATCCTGTAAAGATGGCAAAAGCCTTTGCATTGGCCATTCAATCAGGGCGATTGGCATATGAAGCAGAACCATTACCCCCACGCCAAAACGCCAAAGCCAGCACTACCACAGTAGGACAACCTTTTTGGCATTCCGCAGGGTATGAATAAGGCAAGCTGAAAGTTTTCAGCCTGCCTGTTATTATGATTATTCCAAAAGAATGCTCATTCAGGCAGCCTGAAATATAGTCGTTCCATTTCAAAATCTACCAGCGTTGGCTTGCCTTGCCGTATTATTTATACTGTCTTCGGCTTCGCCGTCTTGGTATATTTTGAACTGAAACGACTATAAAATAATGGACGATGAATGATGTCTGAAAAAATTCTGATTATTGCACCTTCATGGATAGGCGATTGCGTCATGGCACAGCCATTATTGACATTGCTCAAACAGCGTTTTCCTGACGCACACATGACTGTTTTCGCCCCAAAATGGACTTTGGCGGTAATGAAACGCATGAAAGAATTGGATGACTTTATCGAAAATCCATTCGGTCATGGCGTTTTGAATTTGCGACAACGCTATCAAATGGGCAAACAATTACGCTCCTACCAATTTACGCGTGCCTTTGTATTGCCAGGTTCAGCCAAATCTGCACTGATACCCTTTTTTGCCAAAATTCCCATTCGCACAGGATTTGTTGGAGAGTCGCGTTATTTTTTAATCAATGACATTCATCGTTTAAATAAACAACAATGGGTGCGTATGGTTGACCGCTTTGCTTTATTGGCAAATCCCCAAAACCATACCTCTGAACAAACACCCAATCCTGTGCTGTATGCAGACAGTAAAAATCAACAGCAAGCCATAGCAAAATTAAGTCTATCCGCTGAAAAACCCATTCTTGCCTTGTGTTCAGGTGCAGAATATGGAGCAGCAAAGCGTTGGTCGGTTCGTCATTTTGCCCAAGTGGCTCGTCATTATCATCAACAAGGTTATCAAATCTGGTTGTTTGGTTCCCATAAAGACGCACAGGATGCAGATTTAATCGTCCAACAAGCAGGAGTTGGTGTTAATTTATGTGGCAAAACCGCTATGGACGAAGCGATTGATTTATTGGCATTGGCTAAAATAGTTGTGTGCAATGATTCTGGACTCATGCATGTGGCAGCAGCATTGCAACGCCCACTGGTTGCGGTTTACGGTTCATCAAGTCCCATACATACGCCCCCATTGAGTGAAAAAGCCAAAATCATCAGCCTTAATTTATCATGCAGTCCTTGTTTTAAACGCGAATGTCCATTGGGACATACCAACTGTTTGGAACAATTAAAACCAGAAATGGTGATTTCCGCCATCGATGAAATGCTTCAAAAACATTAAACCTTTCAGCCTGCCTGTAAAAATAGGCAAGCTGAAACAATTAAAAACCTTTCAGCCTGCCTATAAAAATAGGCAACCTGAAACAATGAAAAACCTTTCAGCCTGCCTATAAAAACAGGCAACCTGAAACAATTAAAAACCTTTCAGCCTGCCTATAAAAACAGGCAACCTGAAACAATTAAAAACCTTTCAGCCTGCCTATAAAAATAGGCAAGCTGAAACAATTAAAAACCTTTCAGCCTGCCTGTAAAACAGACAACCTGAAACAATGAAAAACCTTTCAGCCTGCCTATAAAAATAGGCAAGCTGAAACCTTTTAAAAACATTGAATATCATGAGAATTGCTTTTTTTATTTTATGGTTGTTGCATTTTTTACCTGTAACATGGACGCATGCACTGGCTCGTTTTTTAAGCAAAATCGCATATCCATTAGCGAAATCTCGCCGTCATGTAGGTGAAGTCAATTTGCGTTTGTGTTTTCCAGAGAAAAGTGAAGAAGAACGAAAACATATTTTGCAAGAGCATTTTTATCATATGCTGGCGATGATTTTGGATTACAGTTATTGCTGGTATGCGTCTGACCAAAAAATCAGTCAATTAGTCGATTATCAAAATAAAGAAATTTTAGATAACGCTTTGCAATCAGGACAAAAAGTTATTTTGTTTTATCCGCATTATTGTTCATTGGAAATGGGCGTGGCAAAACTCAATCAAAATGTTCCCTTGATTAGTGTTTATTCGCATCAAAAAAACAAAACACTGGACGAAAGAATTCTTAAAGGACGCCATCGCTATAATAATGTTTTTCTACTTGGTCGCACCGATGGATTGTTGGGCATTATTCGTGCCATTAAAAAACGAAACGAACCGTTTTTGTATTTGCCAGACCAAGATTTTGGGGAAAAGGATTCCATTTTTGTTCCTTTTTTTGGCGTTTCTACCGCCACTACGGACGGCTTATCTCGCATTGCCAAACTGACAAAATCGGTGATTATTCCCATGATTCCCAAGCGTTTGGAGAATGGTCGTTATGTGCTAACTTTTTATCCTGCTTGGGAAAATTTTCCCACAAACGATGTGTACGCCGACACCACTCGCATGAACGCTTTCTTGGAAGAACGAATTCGCGAATTCCCAGAGCAATATTATTGGCTACACAAGCGATTTAAAACCCGCCCACAGGGCGAATCTTCTGTTTATTAGAAATCAACAAACCGTCAAACAAAATAGCCTCAAAGCGAAGACGAAGTTAAAATTTCTATTAACTCTTGCTTTTAATTGTCTTAAAATAAGGCATTTCCACTTGTGTGGAATGTTTTTATTCAATTTTTTGGAACACAGCCATGACTGATTACAGCAAAACACTGAACTTGCTTGATACACCATTTCCAATGAGAGGTAATTTAGCAAAGCGTGAGCCTGAATGGTTAACGCGTTGGTATGCACAAAAGCGTTATCAAAAATTGCGTCAACTCGCCAAAGGTCGCCCACAATTTATTTTGCACGATGGACCTCCATATGCAAACGGTGATATTCATATTGGTCATGCAGTCAATAAAATTTTAAAAGACATGATTTTACGCAGCAAAACGCTGGCAGGTTTTGATGCACCTTATATTCCAGGTTGGGATTGTCATGGTTTGCCGATTGAATTGATGGTAGAAAAAACACATGGCAAAAATATTGAATCTGCCAAGTTTCGTGAATTATGTCGTGCATACGCCACAGAACAAATTGAACGCCAGAAAAAAGATTTTATCCGTTTGGGGGTAATGGGTGATTGGGAAAACCCTTATTTGACTATGAATTTCAAAACCGAAGCGGATATTGTGCGTCATTTGGGACAAATTCATGCTGCTGGATTTTTGCAAAAAGGGGAAAAACCCGTTCACTTTTGTATGGATTGTGCATCAGCATTGGCAGAGGCAGAAGTAGAATACAAAGACAAACAGTCGCCCACTATTGATGTCGCTTTTCGTGCAGTCAATTTGCGTGCGGTAGCAAAAGTATTTGGCGTACCTACTTTAAACACCGATGTTTTTGCAGTTATTTGGACAACAACACCATGGACATTGCCTGCTAACCGTGCTATTTCCGTGCACCCTGAATTGACTTATCAACTCGTATTGATTGCGGAATCTTGCTACATCTTGGCAAAAGATTTGGCAGAAGAAACTTTAAAACGCTTTGGTCAAATGGAAGAAATGATTTTGGGCGAAGTTCAAGGCGAGCAGTTAGAAAATTTACTTTTCCATCATCCATTCCACGACCGCGAAGTACCGATGATTTTAGGCACGCATGTTACCACTGATGCTGGTACTGGCTTGGTACACACATCTCCTGAACACGGTATGGACGACTACATTGTCGGCTTGAAATATCATCTTCCTGTGGACAACCCTGTATTATCAGACGGCACATTTCGTAAAAACGAGCCTTTGGTAGGAGGGCTGAAAGTTTGGGATGCGAATCAAATCATTGTGGAACAACTTAAATCCACAGGCAATTTATTGTCTTATGCCAAAATCACACACAGCTATCCACATTGCTGGCGACATAAAACACCGATTATCTTCCGTTCTACCGCACAATGGTTTATTGCGATGGATAAGGAGGGCAAAGAAGGACGCTCATTGCGTGAAATTGCAATGGATGCGGTAGATGCTACTGAATTTTTCCCATCTTGGGGGCGTGCTCGTTTAGAGTCCATGATTTCAGGGCGTCCTGATTGGTGCGTATCGCGTCAGCGTCAATGGGGCGTGCCGATGGCGTTTTTTGCTCATAAAGAAACAGGGCAATTACACCCTCGTTCAGGCGAATTGATTGAACAAATCGCACAACGCATAGAACAATCAGGTATTGAAGCGTGGTTTTCATTAGACAAACGCGAATTATTGGGCGATGAAGCCAATGATTATGAAAAACTGCCAGACACTTTGGATGTTTGGTTTGATTCAGGCAGCACGCATTTTGCGGTATTGCGTATGCGTGAAGAATTGTCATGGCCTGCGGATTTATATTTAGAAGGCAGCGACCAGCATCGTGGATGGTTTCAATCTTCCATGCTTACAGCCTGTGCCACCGCAGGGCGAGCACCTTACAAGCAACTGTTAACACATGGTTTTGTGGTCGATGGCAAAGGGCAAAAAATGTCCAAATCCATTGGTAATGTAATTGCACCACAAAAAGTGAATGATTCTTTGGGTGCAGACATTTTGCGATTATGGGTGGCATTAACCGATTATTCTGGCGAGTTGGCGATTTCTGATGAAATTTTAAAACGCGTTACCGAAAGTTATCGCCGTATCCGCAATACGCTAAAATTTTTATTGGCAAATTTATCCGATTTCCAACTGGAAAAAGATGCAATAGCATATCAAGACATGGTGGAAATTGACCGTTATGCTTTATTATTGGCACAACAGTTGCAAAGCAAAGTCATGCAAGAGCATTACGCTCATTATGCTTTCCACTTTGCCGCACAAGAAATGGTGCAATTCTGTTCCGAAGATTTGGGGGCATTTTATTTAGACATCTTAAAAGATCGTTTATACACCATGCCTGCTCAAAGTCATGGTCGCCGCAGTGCTCAAACAGCTTTGTACCACATCACGCGTTCGCTGATTTTGATGTTATCACCCATTTTGTGTTTTACAGCCGAAGAAGCATGGGAAAGTTTTTCAGGCTGCATGGACGACAGCGTTTTGTATCATACCGAACATGAATTTCCCAAAGAATTGCAACAAGATGCAGCCCTGTTAGAACGCTGGCAAACTTTACGAGAAGTTCGCAGTGTAGTGAATAAAGAAATTGAAACCCTGCGTGCCAATAATGCAGTAGGTTCATCTTTACAGGCAGAAGTAAGCATCACAGCCCCAGAAACAGTAGCAGAACTATTGCGTGCATTAGGCGATGAATTGCGATTTATTTTGCTGGTTTCTCGTGTCGATGTTCGTCAAGGAGAAAACTTATCTGCCAGTGCACAAGCATCACAGAACCAAAAATGCGAGCGTTGCTGGCATTACACCGAGGATGTTGGCAGTGTTGCTGAACACCCCACCCTGTGCAAGCGTTGTGCCGACAATCTATCAGGTCAAGGCGAACAAAGGAAATTCAGTTAAACAGGAAAACACAGAAGCCCGTTTATTTCTAAAAAAAAAAGTTCAGGCAGCCTGAAAACCCAAAAAAAACCCATTCAATCGAATGGGTTTTTGTAAATACAAAACGCCAAAATCAAAACCGATAGCCTGCTTTAATCCAAAATTGAGCATTTTTCTTGGATTCAGTACCATTTTTTTCATGACCGTGCCATGCGATTTTGCTTTGCAGGTTAAAGCCTTTATATTGAGCATTCAAGCCGATACCGCCGCCTTGAATGCTGGCAATATTATTTGCCCCTGCGATATACGGTTTATCGTGCAATCTGTCGCGTCCTGCGTCATAAAAGCCATACACACTCACATACGGCGTTATAGCGTATGAAAGTTGCATTTGTGCGATCACCCCCTCATCAACCGACACATCATTCGCATGATATGCTGCCACAGCGTCTGCACCGCCCAAACTTAACTGTTCGGCAGAATCCAAATTTTTGTTAGCAATTTGCCCTTGCACGCCTAAATAGGCACTTAATTTCGGCGTAAAATATTGCGTTCTACCTACAGACACATTTAATTTATAAAAATTGCCAGCGGTTTTAGCGGACAAGCGGTCAATTTCTGCCGCCTCTGGGTCTTTAAATTTTAGATGACCAAAAGTATTTGTTAAGTTAAGCGAAGTAGAACCCCCTGCCAATACATTATCCTGTAAGGACGCACCGATACCGATATTGCCCGATTGAATATGTTTTTTAGTAACCGTATCGGTTGCCCCCACTTCATCACGCAAGCGGCGAGTTTCCGCACCGCCGTTTAACCACACATTATGGCGATTAGAACGCAATAAAGGATAATAAACGCTGCCTGAAAACGCCGTAGCATTACCTGTGGCATCTAAATCCTTAAAATCACCGCCCAAGTCGTAACGCGTATGCGACACATTTGCTCCTACCGACAAACCGTTATTGCCCACAGGCACATCAACGCCCAAAGCCGCATAATCCACACCTTTAAAACTGGACATCGCTTGCACGGACATTTTTTCGCCAAAACCTAATGGGCTATTGATATTCAGGTTGCCCCGTGTGCGAACCCGTCCTGTGGATTGAGAGCCATAATTATCCACGCTAATTGCACCGTCAATCAGCGGTGCAGGCGACAAATCCACGCCCACCACCGTGCCAGTGTCTGTGCCTGTTAAGCGATAATTCACATCACTCGTTCCCGCCAAATCTTTAAGCAATAACAACGCCCGCTCACTTTGGGCTTGATTTAAGTGTTCATTTGGACGAATTGCCTGATTTACAAACCCTGCCACACGGCTATCTTTTAGTCGAGATTGATTGTTTATTTCCACGCCCACAATTTGGCTTTCAATCACCGACAGCGTAACCACCCCATTTCCCACCGTTTGGGCAGGTACAACTACGGAAACCAAAGGATAACCCGCCTGTGTGTATAACTGATTGATTTTATTTGCCAAACCTTGCAAATCGCCCAAAGCCACTGTTTTGCCAGTCAATTCATCAAGCAAGGGTTGTATTTGTTGTGCAGGCAATAAAGAATTGCCCTGCAAACGCACTTCGCTTACCGTAAAAGGTGTTGAATCTTGGCTAATTGTATTTGTTTCTTCCATTTGCACAGGCGAAATCGGGGTAGCCAGTTCAGGCTGCCTTTTTTCTTCCACCTGCCGCGAAATACTGCCCGCATTATCCTGCGGAGCAGCATTTGCGGTTAAGGTGAAAATAGTGAGTAAGGCGGTTGTTAGTAGTGTTTTTTTCATTTGGTTTCTCCTACTTGTTCCTTTAAAGTTTTTTGCACTTTCGCCGTAGCGTCTTTGCCTAATCCTATGAGAATATTTTCCATCTCACGAGCTTTTGTTCTGTACAAACCCTTTGTTTCCCAAAATACCGTACTTTTACTTCTCAAATCACGAGCGGTATATAACACTTCTGACATATTTTGTTTTGCATTAACAACCCTTGAAAAAGTATTTTTCACCTTTTTTACTTGTTCCATAAGCAAACCTGTTTGATCAGGATTATCTTCCAACTCTTTTGGTGTAAAACCCATCATATTATTGAGATTATGTGTTGCAATATCAATCTCCATAATGACATCAACAATTTCATCTACGAATTTGAGACCATATTTTTTTAGTTCATCTTTAAACAATGTTTCATAGTATTCCTTTTTTTTCAATTCATTATCAGGAATACTTTCGATTACGTCAAACTGCAATTTAAGATTAACTAATTGCTCCATATATTCTTTCGCATCTTTAATACTAGATGCTACGGTATTAACTTCGTTTGCAAGAGTAATTATTTTTTGCGTTTTTTCCGCTAGTTCAACATCTAAACTCTTATCTGCTGCATAACTTAAAATGGCACTGCCAAATTTAAGTGTGGTTTGTTCAAATTCGTTCATATCAATCGGTTTCCCCGTAACGAAATATTGAGAAAGTTGAGAAGCCGATGAAGCAATACTTTCTATACTGGAAGTAACTAATGCAACCGTTGAACCTATAACAGGTACATCAGCAGTCCATTCTTCGACAGTTCCTGCCACTAAACCATATCCTTCTTTTACCACAAAAGCTTGGTTTGCTATCATGTCCTTTCTCTTCTCTTCATCAGCCCATTTAATCCAAAAGCCCTCACCCCCATTCTCTGCGGTTTCTATTCTGTTTATGTAATGCTCTTCACTTTGAACAGCACTTTCAACATCAAACTTACTTTGTTCATCATCTATTAAATCCAAAAAATCATACCACCCCACTGTTTTGGTAGCCATAAAATATTCATCGTATTTATTTTTCATTATGCTTAAAGCAATGTCATATTTTATAGCGTCATTAACACTTACTCTCTCCATTTCTCCATACTGTTCCCAACCATATTTGTAACTTAACACATCAGGTATGTCGTATTTATTCATGTAAGTGTTAATGGTTTTATCTAAATCAACAACAAAGACGTTATGATATTCAATAACATCGAACAACATTCTTTGCACCGTTACCCCTTGTATATATGATTTTTTTTCTGCTGCAATAAATGCTCCCCTAACCAAGTCAGATAATTTTTCATCAGACCATTTACCCAGCCACTCGTATGATGAATACTTGTCGCGAAGAAGTCTTACAACTTCTTGAACTTCCCTTTCCGAATTTCCATATTTATCAATGGGAACATAATAATCGATTGTACTCGTACTTTCCGAACCCGAACCAACAACAGTCTCCGAACCACTATCAACACTCACATCAGGCGGTGAGATTGTTTCATCAGGTTTATTGTTAATGTGTTGTTCTTGTAGATTGTGGTAAGTATCCAAAACATCTTTGGGCGGTTTATTACTTTGTTGCGGGTTACCGCCGCCTTGTTGCTGGCTACCGCTACCTGAATTACCACTGGTATTGTTACCGCTATTTCCCCCTTGCTGTCCAGCAGAACCCCCTGTTCCAGTACCCGAACCACTACCACCAGTAGAACCACCAGAACCGCCTTGACTGCTGTCATCAATAATTGTCCATTGACCATATTTCAACGAATAGTTATTTGCACTATCGCCGTTCAGTTTGAAAGTGGTTTTATTATTAAGCGTACCGTTATTATTCAGATAGCCTTTACCTGTTACTGTTAATTGACCTTTATCTTTTGCTAAAAGACCGTTTAACTCATTTGAAACAGCGTCATGAATGGTAAAACCATTTGCTATTGATGACTTCTTCACACTGCCTGTTAAAGTAACTTCTTTGGGCGTAATTGTCCAACGGCTATCTTTTCCATTAACCGTAAAATTATTATTCGTTGAGCCGTCTGCATTTTTTACATAAACATTAGTGCCGTCAAAACTCAACGCATAGGGCGTACCATTTGCATTATTTCCTGCATTTACCCGCTCGAAGAATTGACCATTTGGCAAATAAACCCCCACCTTGCCAGCACCAGACACTTTTAACTGATTGATTTCATCATATAAACCGTGCATACTGCTGACAGAATTCACTTTTGAGTTGCCAAGACTAACGGTAGAACCACCGCTATACACACTGTTGCCTGTAATGCTAATGGCGTATGGGTCAATAGTGAAAGTGCCAGGTACATACTCAATCGTATATTTATTAGACGATAAGCCTTGTGGGATTACGGTGTAATCGCCTGCATTAACTGCATTTGTCCAAGTGCCGCCCAAAGTCAGCGTGCCTGTAATATCTGAATTATTGATAATCCAATTATTACCGACTTCTTTACCGTCCAATTCCAAGCGATAGCCATTGTTTGGAGCGTAAGTGCCGTAGGTGTTAATCAAGGTGCTGCCTTGATACGGATTGTGTGCATTTGTCGCATAAACTTTCAACAACATTTGAGCCAACACAGATTGACGCAAAGTCGGCGTACTTTGCCCTTCTTTAATTTCCCAAATGCTATTAAAATCAAAGCCTTTAAATGAAGATTGTTTTTTCATTTGGGCAGGGGTTAAGGGGGTGAAATAGTTTTCGCTTCTATCTGCCACAGGGGTCATTTGCGTACTGTGATAAACATTGCTAATTGTGGCTTGGGTTTCATCACCACCGCCCACAATCACGCCCATATCTTTGGACGGATAAGGGTGAATAATATCGCCTGAAAAATAAGCGTTTTTAATGGTAATCGGATAATTACCACTGTTACCTACTAAACCACCAATATAAGAAGATCTTTGGTCATCATAATTAGGATAAGTATCATATATTCTACCTGTGGCATAACTGTTTTCAATGGTTGCACCTGTTGAAAAACCCACCAAACCACCAACATTAAAACTTCCCGATACATCTGACGATGAATAACTTTTGTTGATTTTGTTATTATCACTTACCAAACCAACCAAACCGCCAACACGTTCACTGCCTGAAACCGTACCTGTGGCGTAAGATTCACTGACTTCACTTTCCACCATTGAACCAACCAAACCGCCAATATCTTCCTGCCCTGAAACAGTGCCTGTGGCATAACTGTTTTCAATCGTTAAACCAGAAGATGCACCAACTAAACCACCAACGTCAAATTCACCCGATACATTTGATGAAGAGTAACTTTTGTTGATTTTGTTATTACCATTTACCGAACCAACCAAACCGCCAACATCATCCCAGCCTGAAACCGTACCTGTGGCGTAAGATTCACTGACTTCACTTTCACTGACTTCACTTTCCGCCATTTCACCAACCAAACCGCCAATATTTTCCTGCCCTGAAACAGTGCCTGTGGCATAACTGTTTTTAATGGTTGCACCGTAAGAACCACCCACCAAACCACCAACTGCGTATTCGCCTGTAATGTTAGAAGTAGAATAACTTTGAGTGATTTTGGTGTTATTAGCAGAACCAACCAAACCGCCACTATATTCAGTACCTGTTACTGTTCCTTGTGCGTAACTGTTAGTGATAGAATACCTTTTTGTGCTGTACCAACTAAACCACCTATTTCAGATTCACCAGTTACCACTCCTTGAGAACTGCTATCTTTAATAGTACTTCCTTTTAAGGATCCAACCAATCCTCCAGCTTGTGCCCTATCTGTGTAAATAGATACATTGTTTAGGTGTAAATCTTTAATATCAGTATTTTCTACATATCGGAATAAACCAATGCCACCACCAATAAGAAAATGAGCACTCCCTGAATCATAATTTTCTTCCGTGTGTGTAATTGTTAAGTTACTCAATTTATGCCCTAAACCTGCAATATTTTGTTTTTCTTGGTTAGGCATTAACCACCCTGTAAAATTAGTTCCATCATAATTTCTGGTATATGACAAATCCAAATCCTTACCAAAGGCAATGTTATTTATTGTAAATTCAGGTTGAGCAGTTCCATTATCAGGCATTTCGTGAATGACTTCATAATTGACAGTACTGCCACTACTGCCCTTTTGCGTACTAAAATTCTGCCCCGCAGGCAAATTCACCCGTACATCTTTATCTAAATAATAATTGCTCTCGCCACCGTCTGCACTGGCTTGAGCGTATTGCAGGGCTAATTTTGCCGAGCCTGAACCATTGATTGTTTTGTTAATATGAATATCGTTTTGGGCATTCAGTGTCAGCGTGTTTTTATTCCAGTTAATCGTATCATTGATAATCACATCGCCTTTGCCGTCTGCCTTGCCGTTGGTGCTTTTTAAGGTTAAGTTATTGTTTTGCAAAGCATTAGAAACGGCTTGTCCTGACATATCGCCACCTGTTGCCGCTACCGTGTAATCCGTAGGGTCAATCAGCCATTCGCCTGTTTTGCCATTTGCCGCTTTTGTGGAAATAAATGCATTGTCATCAATCTGCACTTTATTTGCCGAAGTTTCAATAAAACCACCGTCTCCGCTAATGGGGGCTTCGGCTTTCAGGCTGCCTGAAACTTCCGTACGGCTGTTGTCTAAATCGCCTAATAGCAAAATTTTGCCGTTTCTGTTTTCTACCGTGTTGGCTTGAATAATGCCAGTGTGCCGTACCACCGATTTTTTCACACTGTCTAAACCTGCCGCCGTTAAAACCACCACGCCGCCGTCTGCCAACACCGCTCCGCCATTATCCACCAAACCTTGTAGCGTGCCTTTGTCTATGGTGTAAGCAAAATCGCCGTTTTCAGGCAGCGTAATGCTAAAATTATCAGCAGATGCTAACAATACATTGGCACTATCTGCTTTTATATTGCCATTGTTTTTAACTATCGGTGCAACAAAAGCCACCACGCCGCCTGCTGGCACGGCAATTTCACCATAATTTTCAACCACACCGCTGCCATTGCCTGTAAAACGATATTTGCCTTGCATAAAATCGTCATCGCTGATATTTGCTGTGCTGGCAACCAAACCGCCAACATTGATTTTTGCCCCTTTGCCAATCAATGTGCCATGCGGATTAAGTAAAAACACCTTACCATTTGCATTCATTGCACCGTTAATCACGGATTTTTCATTGCCAATAACTCGGTTTAAGGTTACGGAATGGGCGTTAGGTTGCTTAAAATTCACCGTTTCATCGGCGGCAATATTGAATTTTTGCCAGTTAATGGCGGCTTTTTGTGATGATTGATTGATGTTGGTAACTTTGCCTTGCTGTGTAATTTGTGCCTGCCCTGCACGCACTTGCCCGCCTTGCGGTGCGGCACACAACAGGCTGCCTGAAAACGCCATAATTAAGGCACTAATCAAACGCAATTTAGGAGCAAAAAAAGAATGAACCGCAAAAGAAGAAGAACTTACAACCTGTTGATTTTTATAAGTAGAATTTACTCCCCCTCCGTGAGATGCACAAGATTTTGCCGTTTCAGGCACGGCTTGACAGGTTTGAGTTTGTTCGTTAAAAACGGGGCGGTAAATGTGGTTCATAGCATTGCCCCTGTAAGAATGATTAAAAGTGTCATCATATAGCACTGCATGAAACATTTGCAAAGCCCATTTTTCTCACTCGTCATTCTAAACTTCGTTGCGAATCTTTATTTAACGATCAATTTAGATTCTTCCATTTCGCTTCGCTCAATGTCGGAATGACGAGTTTTACAAAGGTTTCAGTCTAAAATGATAATGGAAAATTGAAAATCTTTTTCACTCGATACGCACGGTGTGAAGTATCTATGGCATAATGACAAAATTCCAATCAATCATAGAAGTTAAGGAGTTCAATATGGACAATACACCCATTATCAAAGGAAGTATTTTTGTCATGTCTGCTGCTTCTGGGACTGGTAAAACATCGCTGACGCGAGAATTGATACGCACCAATCCACAACTGCGAGTTGCGGTTTCGCACACAACGCGAGCACCGCGTGAAAATGAAGTGGATCACGAGCATTATCATTTTGTCGATCAGGAAACATTTACCACTATGGTTGGTGAGGGGCAGTTTTTGGAACACGCGAAAGTGCACGAACATTATTACGGCACTTCCATCGCCGCCGTTACTGCTTTAACTGATGCAGGTTTCGATGTTATTTTGGAAATTGATGTTCAGGGTGCCGAACAAATTCGCCGTTCACTTCCTGATGCGGTTTGTATTTTCGTTTTGCCACCGTCTTGGGATGTGCTACGAGAACGGCTTACCAATCGTGGCACCAATACAGCAGAAGACATCGAATTGCGTTTAAAAAATGCCCGTTTAGAATTTGAACAGGCAGCATTGTTTGATTATTTAGTGGTTAATGACCGTTTGGAAGAAGCAACGCAAAATATCAATCACATTATTAAAGCTTCTCGCTTCCGCCAAAGCAAGGATAACCACACACTTATCTCACTTTTAGAGGATTAAAAAATGGCTCGAATTACAGTAGAAGACTGCACTCCTAAAATTCCGAATCAATTTGAATTGACATTGGCTGCGGCAACGCGTGCCCATCAATTAAGCAATGGTGCAATGCCTTATGTGGAAGATTGTCATAACAAACCCACCGTTACCGCTTTGCGTGAAATTGCCATTGGGCAAGTGGATTTGAGTATTTTAAAACGCCACCGTTAAGCAATTTATGTCAGCCGTTGTGTATGATCCACTATCGCAGGCTGCCAAAGATAAACTTTTTCAGGCTGCCTCCTATCTAAAACCAGAAGAAATTAACTGGTTACTTGGTGTGTGCGATTATGCTTTTCAAAAACACGACGGTGTAACGCGTCAAAGCGGAGAACCTTACATTACCCACCCCATTGCCGTTGCCACAGAGGTTACCTTGTGGCGTATGGATGCCAAAGCGATTGCTGCTGCACTTTTGCATGATGTATTGGAAGATACTTCAACCACCAAAGAAGAAATGGCAAACGCCTTTGGTACGACCGTTGCAGATATTGTTGATGGCTTATCTAAATTAGATAAAATCACTTACGAAAATTATATTGAGCATCAAGCAGAAAGTTTTCGTAAACTGATTTTGGCGATGGTCAAAGATTTGCGAATTTTGGCTATAAAATTAGCCGACCGTCTGCACAATATGCGTACATTAGGTTCGATGCGACCTGAAAAATGTCGCCGAATCGCCAAAGAAACATTGGAAATTCATGCCCAATTAGCCAATCGTATTGGCATGAATCATGTGTATCACGAATTGCAAGATTTATCTTTCCGTTATTTATATCCCCATCGTTATCAAGTACTCACTAAAACGCTGCACAGTTGGCGAAAATCCAGTTTTAGTATTGTTGCTGATATTATGAGAAGCATTAGCATTCAATTAGTATCATCCAATATTGAAGGCAAAATTTTTGGTCGAGAGAAAAATCTGTATGGTATTTTCACCAAAATGCGAGACCAACATCTGCGTTTTGAGGAGATTATGGATATTTATGGTTTCCGCATTATTGTGCATACTGTATCAGATTGCTATCGTGCATTAGGGGCGTTGCACGCTTTATATAAACCGCATCCTGGAAAAATCAAAGATTACATTGCCATTCCAAAATCCAACGGTTATCAAAGTTTGCACACCACTTTGATTGGTCCCAAAGGCGTGCCGATAGAAGTGCAAATTCGTACGCAGGAAATGGATGAAATTGCCGAAATTGGCATGTTAGGACATTGGTTGTATAAATCCAAAGATAATCATCAAGATTTAGTACAAATCCGTACCCAGCAATGGCTGGAAAATATTATGGATTTGCAGCGAAATAGCGATAATGCATTGGATTTTGCAGAACACATCAAAGTGGATTTATTTCCCAATGAAGTTTATGTTTTTACGCCACAAGGGAAAATCATCGTATTACCGACCAATGCAACGCCTGTGGATTTTGCTTATACCGTGCATACCGATATTGGCGATCACTGCATTGCTGCCAAAGTGAATAACCAACTGGTTCCACTGCGTCATGTGTTGTCTATGGGCGATACGGTTGAAATCATTACCAATCATGAAGCCCACCCTAACCCATCTTGGTTGAGTTTTGTGGTGAGTTCTCGAGCACGCAGTGCGATTCGCAATCGCTTGAAAAATATGGATCGCGAAAACGCCATGATGTTGGGCGAAAAACTTTTGCAAAAGGCTTTACAAAACTTGCTTCCAGAAGCGTTAATCTCGTCAGAAGATGTCAAAGAAAAATATCTGCTTGATTTGCAACAGAAAAACATGACTTTTGAAGATGTGTTGTACGATGTTGGCATGAGGCGAACAATGCCAATTCGTGTTGCCATGCACATTGCAGAATTAGCGGGAAAACATTTGGGCAATGAAGTGAAATTAAGTCCAATTAAAATTTCTGGTGGCGAAAATGGCAACATCAGTCTTTCCGAATGTTGTCATCCCATTGCGGGCGATGCTATTTGTGCGGTATTGCTGCCCGAACAAGGTTTGATTATTCATCGCGATATTTGTCCGAATTTACGCAAAATACCTGCGGATAATGTTTTTGAAGCCGATTGGGCAGATTTCAGCCTGCAACGCCAATACAACATTCCGATGGCGGTTTACGCACGCGATGGACATGGTTTACTGGCAACTATTGCCAGCACCATCTCTTCGGCACAAGGCAATATTATGTCTGTGGAAACGCCAACGCAAAAACAAGAAGTGGAAGAAGGTTTTATCGAGTTTATTTTTGAATTGCGTTTGAGTGATTTACAACAATTCAACACCATTCAAAAAAGTTTGTTATCTATTCCATCTATTCTTAAAGTAACGCGATTGTAAATTGCATTAAAAGATGCCCAAAAATCATTTCAGGCTGCCTGAACATTACTTAAACAATACAAAATGTCTGATTTATTTCATACAGAACCTACTCATCCATTGGCAGAAGAACTGCGTCCCAAAACCATTGACGATGTGGTGGGGCAACAGCATCTGATTGGAGAGAATCGTCCATTGCGATTGGCCATAAACAGCGGTCGTCTTCATTCTATGATTTTATGGGGTCCACCTGGTGTTGGTAAAACCACATTGGCACGCATTTTGGCGAATAGTTTTGACGCTTTGTTTTTACCGATTTCTGCCGTATTTTCTGGTGTTAAAGATATTCGTGCAGCGATTGAGCAAGCCCACCAAGCCTTACAGCATCAAAAACGCACGATTTTATTTGTCGATGAAGTGCATCGTTTTAATAAGGCACAGCAAGATGCTTTTTTGCCATTTGTTGAAAATGGTTTGATTACATTTATTGGTGCGACTACTGAAAATCCTTCGTTTGAAGTCAATTCCGCTTTATTAAGTCGAGCCCAAGTTTATACGCTAAAACCTTTATCTTCTGATGAATTAAAGATTTTATTAGATAAAGCCATCAATCATTTATTCAGGCAGCCTGAAAGCCTTGCAACGATTTCAGATGACATTCGTCAAAAAATAGTTGCTTATGCCGATGGCGATGCTCGCCGTTTATTGAACATTGTGGAACAATTATTCCACGCTGCATCCGCACAGCAACGCAAAATTTGGGATGAAAATTTTATCGCCCAAACCTTAACCACTCAATCGCGTCAATTTGATAAAGGTGGTGAGCATTTTTATGACCAAATTTCTGCCCTGCATAAATCTGTGCGAGGTTCTCACCCAAACGCTGCTTTGTATTGGTTTTGTCGTATGATTGACGGTGGAGCTGATGCACGCTATTTAGCCAGACGCATTATCCGCATGGCTTGGGAAGATATTGGTTTGGCAGATCCCAGAGCCATGCAAATTGCCAATGACGCAGCATTAACTTACGAGCGTTTGGGTTCTCCCGAAGGTGAATTGGCATTGGCACAGGCGGTGATTTATTTGGCTTGTGCTGCCAAAAGCAATGCAGGTTATCAGGCGTACAATCAATTTCGCCAATGGGTGCGTGAGCATGGTTCTGATGAAGTACCGATTCATTTACGCAACGCCCCTACCAAACTGATGGAAGAATTAGGTTACGGCAAACATTATCGCTACGCTCATGATGAACCGAATGCTTATGCCGCAGGCGAACGCTATATGCCAGATGGCATGGAAGAACCTAATTTTTATCAGCCCACCGATCGCGGTTTAGAAATCAAAATTCGAGAAAAATTGGCTTGGCTCAAATCATTGGATGAGCAAAGCGATTGGGCGAAAAACAATCAACAGGCAAGCTGAAAATATTTTCTCAATAGGATATGACCATTTCCCCATGTAGAAAAGAAGAGGCAGGCTGAAATATTTTCATTGCCATAAGTTATTTTTATCCCAGTATTTTGACGCTGAATAATCTTTCAGGCTGCCTGTTAGGACTAAACAGGCAGCCTGAAAGTTTTTCAATAAAAAAGAGCAGAATATTCTGCTCTTTTCGATGGAATACAGATTACTCCAAAATATGGGCATAAGTAACAAAAAAGGTGCTAAAAAACGCTGAACACCTTATCATTATTGCTTTTTAGGAAGGTCAAATACTTTGAACACAAAAAATGCTTTTTTTGCGGCTCTAAACGCACCAAAAAGAATGGAAAACAGAATGG
>JAGCOT010000134.1 GCA_017645365.1 Neisseriaceae bacterium | reverse complement strand
TGTTTTAGCTTCGCTTCGCTCGCAGAAACTGCGGCTTGTTTGCTTCGCAAACCTGTTATTGCCTTCGTCAATAACGATTTTGACTGCGTCAAAATAAACCTTGTTTTTGCAGTTTCCTTTTTCAGGCAGCCTGAAAGATGGAGAAAAGAATTATTGAACGACTAAATCCCCAATCATGCGTCCTGAATGTGCGGGGAAAGAACAGAAGAATTTGTATCCGCCAGCTTTAATTTTGGCGACTGGAAATTCCACAGAAGTGCTTTGTCCACCACCAATCATTTTGCTGTGAGCAATGACGCGTGGATCATTGGGTTTAACATAATCGGTTTTTTTGTTTTGAGCACCATCAGTAGCAACGCCAGCAACATCGCCTGCTTTGGCAATCACAACATTATGACCCATACCCGTAACAGGCATTTTGCCAACATGTCCCAAGTTAATCTTGAAAGTTTTGCAAGATGCAGGCACTACGATTTTGGGCACCGCATTGCCATTGGCATCGGCATAAGTCATTTTGTCTGTCCCTTTCAAATCAAAGGAACAATCCGCAGCAAAAGCAGCAGAGCACAGTGATACGCTGGCGATCACACACAATTTTTTCAACATAAATAAACTCCTAATGAACTTAAACGAGGTTTGTTTTGCACTCTACAAGTGCAGACTTTGGGCATGAAAACACCATGACTTGCTTTCTCATGCCAGCAAAATTAAATCAAATGACCATACATCGCTAAACTGCTTAAAACCACAATGACACATAGCGTTAAAACGGTTAATTGAATGGTTTTCATGACTTTTTCCTTGATGTGAATGGGTTGTAAATGATTGTTACTCTCATTTGCAAATATGATAATCTAAATAAGAATAATTATCAACTATATTTTTGATGACTGTTTTCCAACAGAGCCATGTCAAAGCGTTACATGAGAGATGAGTTGTGTAGTAGTACAGATAAATAAGATTTGAGCGTAATTCCAACGCATAAACCAGTTGTTTTGCAGAGGTTTCTAAAAGTTTCAAAGGTTTCAGCCTGAAAGGGTTGTAAAAAACCCCCAAAGATGGGGGCGAAAAAGGAACGGAACACTGATAAGTCAATTTTAAAAAATGAATTCTTTCAGGCAGCCTGAAAACTTTTACCAGCGATACGATAAGCCTAAACGAATATCGCGTCCTGGTTCAGGCAAGGCGGTTGCTCCTGCTCTTTGGCTGTGGGAGCGGTAGTATTTGTTAAAGGCGTTATCAATACTTAAATTGATGTTCAAATCGTCTTTACCTGTGGGTTGCCAGTTGGCGAAGAAGTCATGCACGCCGTAGCCTACGCGTTTGACTGGCTCACCGCCGCCACGACCGCTGCTTTCAGGCAAATAAGACGATTTTTCGGCATAACGACCACGCCAGCCGATTTCCAAATGCGGTTTTTCAAATTGATAGGACAAGGATGTAACCCATTGTCTGCCAATCGGTATCGCTTGTTGCACGACATCAAGCGTGGTGCCGTTCATTTTGGGCTTGCTGTATGCCACGCCGATACGCGATTTCAAACCACGCCATTTGTAGCCTAAATTTACTTCGTAGCCTGAATTTTTCAGGCTGCCTTCTGATTTAATGCTAATTGGTTTGCGACTTCTGCCGCCGCCTTCATAAACGGTTAAGTCTTTGATTTTTTGGTTGAAATAACTTGCATCAAGCGATAAGCCGTTCCATTGCCATTTGGCGTTAAGTTCGGTGTTGCGAGAGCGTTCGGCTTTTAAGTCTGGGTCTAACGAAATGGCTTGACCTGATAGTTGCACTTCGTAAAAACGGGGCGAACGCGTGGCGTAGTTATGACTTAAACTGAAAGATAAATTATCCGTTGCGTCCCAAATCAAGCCGACACTTGGGCTAACTTTACCATCTGATGCGGCAGGTGTGGTGTTTCCTGCGGATTTCATTTTGAAATAGTCATAAGACAAACCTGTGGTGAGCGTGAATTGCTGGTTCGCACCCAAGCCCCACAAGCCTTCAATATAGGCTTTGTAGTCGTCTTTTTCTTGCTTGAATGGGTCGCCTGAATCTTTTATGCCTTCTTCGGTGCGATAATTCAAACCGTATTTAATCGTGTGATGGTCGCCAATTTTGCTGGCTAAATTCAGGTTGCCACCAACGCTTTGCGTTTCTGGCGTAGTGGGATTGGCTGATTTGAGTTTGTGTTTATTGTTGATACGGAAAATGTTGGCATCAACATTACTGAAAATCCCTAAATCATGGGCTTTGAAGTATAAATTGGTGTTGTCTTGATAACGATGTTTGTGATAGGGATTGTCGTTGTCGGTGGCAAAATAAAGTTCTTCACGCAGATTGCGTTTGCCGTAATTTTCTTCACGGCTGTGTTTTAAGCCAATCGTCATATTTTCCTGTGGGTGAATATTGAATTTTGCCAAGAAACTGCGATTGTCCAACGCACTGTTGTTCAATTTACTTGTGCCATCGGCAGAAACATAACCTTTGCCACCTTTGTAGTTTTTATCGTGAGCCCAATTGCCTACAACAATACCGTCAAAGAATTGGTCAGGTGTTTGACCATAAGCCGCAATGCCATAGTAATGACCACTGTTTGACCCCACGCCAGCACGCAACCTGAAACCTGTATTTTTGCCATCACGCAATAAATCTTTGGCATCAACGGTTTCAGCGACAATTCGTCCAGAAGTCGCCCCAATACCAGACGAAGCCGAGCCTGTGCCTTTTTCAATTTTGACAATTTTCACCAAAGCAGGATCCATCATAAAACGCCCTTGATGGTGAAAAATATTCAAAGCGTCAGAAGAAGTGTTATCCACCACATAATCAATCTGATCCGCCCCCATACCACGCAGGGTAATGTGTTGCGACAAACCATTGCCACCGCCAAACTGAATAGACGGCTCATCAGCCAAAACATCTTTCAAATCCGTTGCATTGGACTTTTCAAACTCACGAAAATCCTGCACAGGCTTGGCAGAAATGCGAGAGGCTTTGACGGTGATGTCTTCTAATTGACTTGCTTGATGTGTTTGAAATTCGCTTTCTGGCTGATTATCTGCATAAACAACAGTAGAAAAAATTGAACTTAAAGCAATTGCCAAAAGCGTTTGTTGTGATTTTTTCATAAATTTTCCCTTCTAAAAATAGCCGTTTTCATTGATTCACCTAATCACAAACGGCTTAAAATATCGTTAATGAGAATAATTCTCACTATCCTAAATTAGGATTGTATAGTAAATAAGAATTACTATCAATACAATTAAATTGACATTTTGTTATGGATTAAAGGGATTTTCAGCTTGCCTGTACAGAAGATAAATTGCATAAAAGTTATCCACAATTTCAGTGGATAAGCCTGTTGATAAGTGGTTGATAAAGATGATTAACTATTTGAATAATCATCGTTTTTTAAAGATATAGTTGCGATTTTTACTGCCACGCTTCGAGCATCATGTTGGCTTGTTTGAGCAATATTTGCATGATTTCAGTTTCGGTTTGCTCATATGGATTGACTGTCCATTCGGGCGACAAAGCACGCAATCGAGTGATTTGTCGTTTGGCTAATTGTCTACTGGCAAAAATACCTTGTTCAATCCAAGAGGCAGAATCTTTCAGGGTGCCTTGCAAATATTGCCAAGCCTGACGATAACCTACTGAACGCATGGATGGATAATCTTCATTCAGTTCAGGATAGATTTTTTTTAGTTGTTGAACTTCTTCCAAAAAACCATTGTTAACCATTTGATGAAAGCGTTGTTCAATATGGTGATGCAACTTTTCGCGAGGTTCTGGTATCAATGCCATTGTTGCCACTTTCAGCGGAACTTCTTTCTTTTGATTAAGAAGCCAACTCATAGGTGAACCTGTGATGCGAAAAACTTCCAATGCTCGTTCAATACGCTGACTGTCATTGGGTGATAATTTTTGTGCAGTTATTGGATCACATTGACATAATTGTTGATATAAGAAAGGCAAACCATACTGCGATTTCTCCTGCTGCAAAAGAGAACGAACTGTTGCATTCGCCGAAGGCAGTTGATTCAGACCATTGATTAAGGAAGTGTAATACATCATCGTACCACCAACGATTACAGGGACATGATGGCGTTGTTTGATTTCATAAGCAAGACCAACTGCATCAGCCACAAAATCTGCTGCATTATAAGATTCTAACGGAGTACGAATATCAATTAGATGATGAGGAATACCAGAGCGTTCTTGAAGGCTGGGCTTGGCAGTGCCAATATCCATGCCACAGTAAATTAAAGCAGAATCCATACTGATGATTTCAATCGGACAATACTCTGCTAATCGTAAGGCAAGTGAAGTCTTACCCGATGCCGTAGGTCCAATTAAAGCAATGGCTTGATATTTCATAAATTTCGTTTATTCAGGTAAGAAAAACACGGTATTATACAGATTTGGCCACCCTTAATTGTTGCCAAATCTACAATGAAAAGCAGGATTGAGTCGAAATTTCACACAAAAATAGCACCGTTGAATCATTGACATAAATATGATGATTGACGAGTAGCACTGTATCCTTTAAAATCCGTAGGTTTTTTGATAGTTTAAAAATGAAAGCACTGCTAATCGCCCAAGGAATAGTCCTTTTTTGTGTTTGTGCATTCTTTTCATTGTGGGGTATTTCGGCTGTTGTATCGGCGTTTATGGGCGGTGTGTCCTATTGGATTCCCAGCATTTTGGCAACATTGCTTTTTTATCAGTTGCGTTCCAAACAGGTGATTGGGGCAATCAGTTTTATTTGGGCTGAAAGCATAAAAATCACCTTGTCGATGATATTGATGCTGTTGTTTGTAACACAATACTCATCATTGCATTGGGGCTTTTTCTTGATGGGATTTATCAGTGTCGCCAGTAGTGTGTTTTTAGTCATTAGGAAGATGGATTATTATGTCAAGTGAGCAAAGTTCAAATGCAGCAGCAGATTACATCAAGCACCATTTAGTGCATTTGAGTAATCAAGATACACCGCAAACCAATATTATTGATTTTTCTTACATCAACTGGGACAGCGTTATTCTTTCCATCGTTTTGGGTGGGTTAGGTTGCTTCTTCTTATGGCGTGCAGCAAAAAAAGCCTCATCGGGTGTTCCCAGTCGTTTTCTTGCTGCTGTTGAAATGCTGATTGAATTCGTTGATAAATCCAGCAAAGATATTATCCACAATGAACAAACCCGCAAATTGATGTCGCCTTTGGCTCTGACAGTGTTTGTATGGATTTTCTTAATGAATGCGATGGATTTGTTGCCAGTGGATTTGCTACCTTGGTTGTGGCAGCGTATCACAGGTAATCATCATGCGTACTTGCGAGTGGTTCCTACCGCAGATGTGAATACACCATTGGCATTAGCTATTGGCGTGTTAATCTTATGTTTGTATTACAATGTTAAAATCAAAGGTATGGGTGGCTGGATGCACGAAATGCTCACTGCTCCTTTTGGTAAAAGTCCATTCTTATGGGTTCCAAACTTTGCTTTGAATATTATTGAATTTATCGCTAAAACCGTGTCGCATGGCTTGCGGTTGTTTGGCAATATGTATGCGGGCGAAATTGTATTTATGCTGATTGCCATGTTAGGCGGTGCTTGGATGGCAAGCGGTTCAGTAGGTTTTCTTGATCCAATTTTGTACATTGGTCATATCTTGGCAGGGTCAATTTGGGCGATTTTCCACATTTTGATCATTCTGTTGCAAGCGTTCATCTTTATGACATTGGCATTAGTATATGTTGGACAAGCCCACGATTCGCACTAAATTTGAATCGTGGCAATGGTTTTGACTGAATGTTGTTACGACATTTGGTTGGATATATGAGTTTTTTGTTGATTAATCCCTCTTTATTAAGGAGTTAAACATGGGAATTGGTGGTTTGATCGCCGTAGGTTGTGGTTTGATCGTTGGTTTAGGTGCTATGGGTGCCGCATTGGGTATTGGTATTTTAGGTTCTAAATACTTGGAATCTTCTGCTCGCCAACCTGAATTGATGAACTCATTGCAAGTTAAATTGTTCATTATTGCAGGTTTGATTGATGCCGCATTCTTGATTGGTGTAGGTATTGCACTCTTGTTCGCATTCGTGAATCCTTTCGCAGGTTAATTGTGCGATTTAGAGCAAAAGGTATTTATCGATTAACAAACAACGATAGGTGATACCGTGAATATCAATGCAACCTTAATTGCACAACTGATTGTCTTTGGTATCTTGGTGTGGTTTACAATGAAATTCATTTGGCCACCCTTGATTAAGGCATTAGATGAGCGTGCAAACAAAATTGCCGAAGGTTTGGCCGCAGCCGAACGCGGTAAAAGTGATTTTGAACAGGCAGAGAAACGCGTTGCGGAAATTTTAGCCGAAGGTCGCCAGCAAGTAGCCGAAATGGTGGCTAATGCTGATAAGCGTGCCGCTGAAATTATGGAAGCCGCAAAGCAACAAGCATCTGATGAAGCAGCTAAAATCTTGACACAGGCTCGTGCGGATGTGGCACAAGAAGCTAATCGTGCAAGAGAAGCCTTACGCAATCAAGTAGGAATTTTGGCAGTCAAAGGGGCAGAACAAATTTTGCGTCGCGAAATTGATGCGAAAGCACATTCTGAACTTTTGGGTGCCTTAAAACAGGAGTTGTAATTCATGGCTGAGTTTGCAACCGTAGCACGACCGTATGCCAAAGCACTTTATGGTTTGGCTCGTAAAAACGACCAGACGAAAGTTTGGGGTGATGATTTAGCGTTAATGGCAAAAATCATCTCTGAACCCAAAGTCGTTAGAGTGCTTTCGCAGCCAGAATTGAACGCTAATCAGCGTGGTGAAATTTTGCTTAAACTCTTATCTTCTGAAAAAATGTTAGATAAGCGTTTGCACAATTTCGTTTCTGTTTTGTCTGAAAACAACCGCTTGTCGCTATTGCCTACTATTTATGAGCAATATCGCGAATATGTGTTATCAGAAGAGAGAACACAACAGGCCGTTGTGTATAGTGCGTATCCTTTATCAGATAAAGAGTATGCTAATTTGGTATCTTTGCTTGAAGAGCGTATGGATACTAAATTGCAGGTTCGTGTGGAAGTTGATCCTGCCTTAATTGGCGGTGTCAAAATTGAAATTGGCGACCAAGTGCTCGATATGTCTGTGCAAAACAAATTGAACGCCCTGAAAGCGGCGGTAACAAATTAGGAGATTTCCATGCAGCTTAATCCTGCAGAAATTAGCGATTTAATTCGTGAAAAGATTGAAAACCTGTCCGACAATGCGGAAATTCGCACACGCGGTACAGTGATGTCTGTAACTGACGGTATTGTTCGCATTCACGGCTTATCCGATGTAATGCAGGGTGAGATGATTGAATTCCCTGGCAACACATTCGGTTTAGCGATGAACTTGGAACGCGACTTTGTCGGTGCAGTGGTGTTAGGTGAGTACGGTCATATCCGTGAAGGGGACGAAGTAACCTGCACAGGCCGTATTTTGGAAGTACCCATTGGTCGAGAATTAGTGGGTCGTGTGGTGAATGCTTTGGGTCAGCCGATTGACGGCAAAGGTCCGATTAAAACGCAATTAACCGCACCGATTGAAAAAATTGCCCCAGGTGTGATTGCCCGTAAATCAGTGGATCAACCCGTGCAAACAGGTTTGAAATCTATTGACTCTATGGTGCCGATTGGTCGCGGACAACGCGAGTTAATCATTGGCGACCGTCAAACAGGTAAAACCGCTGTGGCATTGGACGCAATCGTCAATCAAAAAGGTACAGGCGTTACTTGTATTTATGTGGCGATTGGTCAAAAAGCATCGTCCATTGCGAATGTGGTGCGTAAATTGGAAGAACACGGTGCAATGGAACACACCATCATCGTTGCCGCTTCCGCATCAGAAGCCGCTGCTTTGCAATATATTGCACCTTATTCAGGCTGCACGATGGGCGAATTCTTCCGCGACCGTGGCGAAGACGCTTTGATTATTTATGACGACTTGTCTAAACAAGCCGTTGCTTACCGTCAAATTTCCCTGTTGTTACGCCGTCCGCCTGGACGCGAAGCGTATCCTGGTGATGTATTCTACTTACACAGCCGCTTGTTAGAGCGTGCCGCTCGCATTAACGCCGATGAAGTAGAAAAACTGACAGGCGGCGAAGTGAAAGGCAAAACAGGTTCATTAACTGCCTTGCCGATTATTGAAACCCAAGCAGGCGACGTGTCGGCATTCGTGCCTACGAATGTGATTTCCATTACAGACGGTCAAATTTTCTTGGAAACCGACTTATTCAACGCGGGTATTCGTCCTGCCATTAACGCAGGTATTTCGGTATCTCGTGTGGGTGGTGCGGCTCAAACCAAAGTCATCAAAAAATTGGGTGGCGGTATTCGTTTGGCTCTGGCTCAATATCGTGAATTGGCAGCGTTCTCTCAATTTGCGTCCGATTTGGACGAAGCCACACGCAAACAACTGCGTCATGGTGAAGTGGTTACCGAATTGATGAAACAAAAACAATTCAGCACCTTATCTGTGGCAGAAATGGCATTGACTTTATGGGCAATTAACAACGGCTCTTATGAAGATGTGCCTGTGAATAAAGCCCTGCATTTTGAAAGTGAGTTCTTGTCTTATGTTCGCACACAACACGATGACTTGTTAAAAGCCATTGACGACACAGGTGCGATGAGCGATGAACAGCAAGAAGTGCTGAAAAAAGCCATGCAAACTTTCAAAACCGCATACGGCGTTTCTGCTTAAATCAACGGAGTGGGTAAATGGCAGTAGGAAAAGAGATTCTCACCAAAATACGCACCACGCAAAGTACGCAAAAGATTACCAAAGCCATGCAAATGGTTTCCACTTCTAAAATGCGTAAAACCCAAGAGCGTATGCGTTTAGCACGCCCTTATGCGGAAAAAGTGCGTA
>JAGCOT010000133.1 GCA_017645365.1 Neisseriaceae bacterium | reverse complement strand
GGGAAATGCTTTCAGGCTGCCTGTTTTATAGTCAATCCCTGCATGGAAAATGCTTTCAGGCTGCCTGTTTTATAGTCAATCCCTGCATGGAAAATGCTTTCAGGCTGCCTGTTTTATAGTCAATCCCTGCATGGAAAATGCTTTCAGGCTGCCTGTTTTATATTCAATCCCTGCATGGGAAATGCTTTCAGGCTGCCTGTTTTATATCAATCCCTGCATGGGAAATGCTTTCAGGCTGCCTGAAAGTATAGTCCAATAATTGCAGCAATCGCCAAAATCAATCCCAATATATTGATTTTATTAATTTTTTCATGAAAAAACAAAACCCCCATGATGGTTGCAAGCACAATCACGCCTAAATTCATGGCGGTAAATACAATCGTGGGACTGTGGGCAAAAGAACGATGAGCATGCAGATAAAAATAGATATTGCCAAAGTTCAGGCTGCCTAAAAGACTGCCCAATAAAATATCTTGTCCCTTGATTTTTTGTTTTTGCACAATCCAATAAATACTCATCACCATCGCTGCCAAAACAAACATTACCCATAAGCGATTGGCTAAATCGTTGGCGGTGGATAATTGTTTGAGCAAAATATCGCATATGCCATAACCTGCCCAAACGCCCAATAACCAAAGGATATGGGATTTAGAGAGTTTTTGTTCTTGATTTTTACCCAATAACCATAACGATAGCAAACTAATGACCAAAATCACCATGCGAGAGAGATTAAACGCTTCGCCAAAAAATAAAAAAGAGGCTGCTAATGGTAAAAATAAAGACAATCGTTGTGCGGCATCGGCTTTGGCAATTCCCGCAACGCTTACTGCTTTGCCCATCACAATAAAAACCGTAGGCAATAAAATCCCCAATGCGATAAAAATAGGGGCATCGGAAACGGTTAAATTAGGAATGATTTGAGGACGCAACGCCAATAAAACCCATACTGCTGCTGCAAAATAATTGATGCCAATGATGGCAGATAAAGAAGCATTTTTACGCAATTTCAAAACAATCGAAACGGTAACACTGCAAAGAATACTAAACAGTAGAAAAATCATAAGATACTCCTTTATTGATCAACAATCCCAGCGTAAACCGCTTCTAAAATAAGGCTTGGGAAATATGTTCTGCGGTGCTATGCAACTTGTGGCTGTTTTGCAGGCGGTTTATGGTTATTGAAAGCGATATTCTTTTGCTAAATGCACATAATGTTGTGCCGATGTCAAAATAAACGCTTTTTCTTCCTCGCTTAATGCACGAATAGGTTTTACAGGAGAACCCATATACAACCAACCGCTTTTTAAAATTTTTCGTGGCGGCACTAAACTTCCCGCACCAATCATGCAATCGTCTTCAATAACGGCATCGTCTAAAATAATGGAACCAATCCCCACCAAAACACGATTGCCAATCGTGCAGCCGTGTAAATTGACATGATGACCAATGGTTACATCTTCGCCAATGTTTAATGGAGAACCTTGCGGATTTTTTTCAGAAGGCGAAGTGGTATGTAACATGGATAAATCTTGAATATTCGTGCCACGACCGATGCGAATGGCGTTGGTGTCGCCACGAATGACAGCACCCACCCATACATTCACATCTGGTTTTAAAACGACATCACCAATCACTACTGCCGTAGCATCTACATAAACCGAAGCGTCTAATTGTGGATGATGATGTAAAAAAGGACGAATATTCATGATGATTTTCCCTTCAAAACCTTTTTGAGGTATTGACCTGTATAACTTTTGCTTTTTTTGGCAATGGTTTCTGGTGTACCTTCGGCGATGATTTGACCGCCCAATTCTCCGCCTTCTGGACCTAAATCAATAATCCAATCGGCGGTTTTGATGACATCTAAATTGTGTTCGATGATGACGATGGTGTTGCCTTTGCCTTTTAAACGCTCGATGACTTTCAATAACATGGCAATATCGTCAAAATGCAAGCCTGTTGTGGGTTCATCTAAAATATACAGCGTGCGTCCCGTGCCTGTACGAGAAAGTTCCAAAGCCAATTTGACGCGTTGAGCTTCTCCACCCGATAGCGTGGTTGAAGATTGTCCCAAACGCACATAACCCAAGCCTACATCATGCAAGGTTTGCAATTTGCGTTTGATTTTAGGAATGGCATCAAAAAATACCAACGCTTCATCCACACGCATATCCAAAACTTCGCTGATGTTTTTATCTTTGTAACGCACATCTAATGTTTCGCGGTTGTATCGCTGCCCATGACAAATTTCACAAGGCACATACACATCGGACAAAAAGTGCATTTCCACTTTAATCACGCCATCACCCTGACATGCTTCGCAACGCCCGCCACGCACATTAAATGAAAAGCGTCCGCTGGTATAACCGCGTTCTCGCGATAGGGGCAATTCGGCGAATATATCGCGAATATGCGTAAAAAGACCTGTATAGGTTGCAGGATTAGAACGAGGCGTGCGTCCAATCGGTGATTGATCGACATTGATGACCTTATCCAAATGTTCTAAACCGCAAACGCTTTCATAAGGGGCAGGCTCTTCACTGCTGGCGTGATTGAGTTCTCGTGCGGCGATTTTTGCCAAAGTATCATTCACCAAAGTAGATTTGCCACTTCCAGAAACCCCAGTGATACAAGTAACCAAGCCCAAAGGCAACCTGAAATGAACATTTTTAAGATTATTCCCAGATGCTTTGGTGATTTCTAAAATTTTTTCAGAATCCACAGGCGTACGCTTTTCAGGTTGCCTGATTGTTTTTTTACCGCAAAGATATTGTCCTGTTAGAGATTGCGGACACTGTGCTACTTTTTCGGGCGTATCGGCAATAATCACATTGCCGCCATGTTCTCCTGCACCAGGACCCATGTCTACAACATAGTCTGCTGCACGAATTGCATCTTCATCATGTTCCACGACAATCACAGTATTGCCTAAATCTCGCAAATGTTTCAGGGTGCCTAATAGACGGTCGTTATCGCGTTGATGCAGTCCGATGGACGGCTCGTCTAAAACATACATCACCCCCGTTAAGCCACTGCCGATTTGACTTGCCAAACGAATGCGTTGTGATTCACCGCCTGACAAAGTTTCCGCCGAACGAGAAAGGGATAAATAATTCAATCCCACATTGATGAGAAATCCTAAACGACTGCGAATTTCTTTCAATACTTTATCGGCAATGTGTTGCTTATTGCCTTCTAAATTCAGGTTTTGAAAAAAATCAAACGCTGTGGATAGCGTCATGGTATTGATTTCTGGCAAGGTTTTATCTGCCACATATACATGACATGCCTCTTCACGCAAACGACTGCCTCGACAATGAATGCAATCACAATGAGTGATTAACTGGGACAATTCCTCGCGAACATTTTCTGATTCAGTTTCTTTATAACGCCTTTCTAAATTGGGAATCACGCCTTCAAAAGTATGTTTGCGAACAGAAGGTTTGCCCGCTTCGGTGTGATAAGTAAATGCGATGGTTTCTTCCCCAGAACCATACAAAATAACTTTTTTGATTTTTTCAGGGAGCTTATGATAGGGCGTATTGATGTCGAATTGATAATGTTGCGATAAAGATTGCAACATTTGAAAATAAAACAAATTTCTCTTATCCCAACCTTTAATGGCACCTGATGCCAAAGATAAATCAGGATGCGTGATGATGTTTAAGGGATCAAAAAATTCCATTTTGCCCAAACCATGACAATGCGGACAAGCCCCCACGGGACTGTTAAACGAAAACAAACGCGGCTCTAATTCAGACAAAGTGTACGAACAATGCGGACAGGTAAATCGAGCAGAAAATAATAATTCCTCTTGCGTATCCATATTGACTGCAATCGCACGGTCATTGCCGTATCGCAAAGCAGTTTCAAAACTTTCTGCCAAGCGTTGCTGAATATCGGCTTTGATTTTGACGCGATCAATCACCACATCAATCGAATGTTTAATATTTTTATTTAGTGGCGGAACATCTTGCAGTTCATAAATTTCACCATCAACACGCACACGCACAAAACCTTGTGTTTGTAAATCTGCAAGCAAATTGGCAAACTCGCCTTTTCGCTCTCGCACCGCAGGGGCAACAATCATGATTTTGGTATTTTCAGGCAGCCTTAAAACGGCATCCACCATTTGCGAAATGGTTTGCGATGACAAAGGCGTATGGTGTTGCGGACAATACGGCGTCCCCACGCGGGCATACAACAAGCGTAAATAATCGTGAATTTCCGTTACCGTCCCCACAGTGGAACGCGGATTATGCCCTACCGCTTTTTGTTCAATGGCGATGGACGGCGATAAACCTGTAATCAAATCCACATCAGGCTTATCCAATAATTGCAAAAACTGGCGTGCATACGCAGAAAGGCTTTCTACATATCGCCTTTGACCTTCGGCATACAGCGTATCAAATGCCAAAGAAGATTTTCCACTGCCTGACAATCCTGTAATCACCGTCAATTTTCGGCGTGGAATATCCAAATCAATGTTTTTTAAATTATGCGTTCTCGCACCACGAATGTGTATGGTGTGAATGTCAATATCGTTCATGATTGTTGATTGATGGCTTGTTTTTAGGCAACCTGAAATTGTACAAATTTTATGAAACCATTACAATTTCAATTATTGACTTTCAGGGAGCCTGTTATGACTGAAATGGAAATCATCAACCACGCCATTCGCAAAATTCCCAATTATCCGCAACAAGGCATTTTGTTTTATGACATTACAACAGTGCTGAATAATCCTACCGCTTTTCAGGCTGCCGTAGATTTAATCGCCAAAGCCCATTTGGATAAAAACATCGATATGGTCGCAGGCTTGGAGGCACGCGGTTTTATTTTGGGTGCGGCAGTGGCATATCGTTTGAATGTAGGCTTTGTGCCGATTCGCAAAAAAGGTAAACTGCCTGCGGCAACTTTCGCACAAGACTATGCTTTGGAATATGGCAACGCTACGGTAGAAATTCACCAAGACGCTTTGGGTTGCAATCAAACCGTGCTGTTGTGTGATGATTTAATCGCCACAGGAGGCACCATGCTGGCAGGGGCGGAATTATTACGCCGTGCGGGAGCAAGCACCATCTACACTGCCACTATTATTGAATTTAGCGATATGGACGGCGGCGAAAAAATCCGCCAAGCCAATTTGCCGTTGTTTTCGGTATTGAAGGCAGACGGAAGTATGTAATCAACGGTTTTCAGGTTGCCAGTTTATTTTCAACCTCACCCTATTGATTTCTGCTTGCAAAATATCTCCCTTTTGGACGATTACGCCACATTGGCGTTTATTTGAAAAAACTTAATGCCGTTTGAGCAATTTGTTTGGTGGCATCCACTTTGGCTACGGTGCGTGCGTTTTGAGCTTGTTGCAAGCATTGTTTTCGAGTTAATTGTTGAATTTTGTGAGCCATTTCGTTGATATTTAAATCTTTTTGCTGAATACATTCAGCAGCTTGCACTTGTACCAAAACCTGTGCATTAGCGGTTTGGTGGTCGTCTACCGCATGCGGGAAAGGGATTAAAAATCCGCCCAAACCTGCGGCGGACAATTCTGCCACAGTGGAAGCTCCCGCACGACAAATCACAAAATCCGCATCAGCATATGCTTGTGGCATATCGTGAATAAAATCACTGCATTCAGCATCAATTTGAAGTTGGTGATAGGCATCTTTAACCGCTTCTGACTGATTGCGTCCGCATTGATGACGAATGTTGGGGCGTTGCTCTGCGGGAATTTTCGCCATGATTGCAGGCAGTTGTTCATTAAAAACTTTTGCCCCCAAAGAACCACCAATAATCAATACATTCAGGCAACCTGAACGCTTGGCAAAGCGTTTTTCAGGCGTAGGAAGATTGGCAATTTCTTGACGCACAGGATTGCCCACCCAGCCATCTTCATTGGGAAAAGCATTGGGAAACGCATACAGCGTACGCGTAGCAATTTTGGATAAAGCACGATTCGCCAAACCTGCTACGGCGTTTTGTTCATGAATGATTAAAGGAATAGAAGCAATTTTTGCCGCCACACCACCTGGAAAAGTAACAAATCCACCAAAACCAATCGCCATATGGATTTGATGTTTTTTGATGATTGCCAAAGCATTTTTAATGGTTTTGATCAGGGTGAAAGGCAAGGCTAATTTGCGAAGAATGCCATTGCCTCGAATTCCTTTTATTGCCAAAGTTTCGATGGGAATGTCGTATTGCGGAATCAAACGCGTTTCCATAGCATTTTCACTGCCAAGCCAAACGATATGATGCCCTTGTTTTTGTAAATATTGGGCAACGGCTAATGCTGGAAAAATATGCCCGCCAGTACCGCCAGCCATAATCAAAAAATTCATATATATCTCTTAAAAATATCAGTACTTGATGCAAACAAGCTTTCAGGTTGCCTGTTTTGTTTTACTGCAAGCCCCCTGCACGGGAAGTGCCCCCTGCACGGGAAGTGCTTTCAGGCTGCCTGTTGAATGCCTAACTCAATAATAAAGCATCATCGTCTAATTGATTGCCGCGCGTTTTTTCAAACATTTGCAACAAATCAGGGACATCCATAGAACTGCGTTTTTCGCCCGAAACATCTAAAACCACTTTACCCTGATGCAGCATGACTGTGCGATGTCCGTGATCTAATGCTTGTCGCATGGAATGGGTAACCATCATAGTGGTCAGTTGATTTTCTTGGACGATGCGGTCGGTCAATTCCAAAACAAACGCCGCAGTTTTAGGGTCGAGTGCAGCGGTGTGTTCATCCAATAACAAAATTTTAGAAGGACGCAAAGAAGCCATCAATAAACTCACCGCTTGCCGTTGTCCGCCTGATAATAAACCCATACGATCGGTCAAACGATTTTCCAAACCCAATTTGAGAATGGATAATTTTTCACGGAATAATTCGCGGTTTTGCTTGGTCAGTGCCAATGAAAAACCGCGTTTTTGTCCTCTTTTGTATGCCAAAGCCAAATTTTCTTCAATGCTTAACGCTTCACAAGTCCCCGCCATCGGGTCTTGAAAAACGCGAGCGATTAAATGTGCTCGTTGATTGGCAGTTTTAGAAGTAACATTTTCGCCATCAATAAACACGCAGCCTGAATCTACTTTTTGATTGCCACTAATCGCATTCAGAAAAGTGGATTTTCCAGCACCATTACTGCCAATCACGGTAACAAATTCGCCTTTTTTGATGTGCAAACTCATGCCACGCAAAGCAGGGTTTTCAATCGGCGTCCCACGATTAAAAGTTAAATAAAGTTCTTCTGCACGCATCATGATGATTGTTTCCTTTTGAGTAATTGGGCTTTCATTTGAGGCAAAATCAGGGCAACTACGACTAAAATTGCCGTTACTAAATTCACATCTGACGATTGCAGACCGATTTGACGCAATGTTTCGCTGCTTAACGCTAATTGAATAAACAAACGATAAATCAATGAACCAAAAATCACCGCCAAAGTCCAGCGGATAATGCGTTTGCTGGGCAGTAAAGTTTCGCCAATAATCACCGCTGCCAAACCGATGACAATCGTACCAATCCCAATGGAAACATCCGCACTGCCATAAATTTGTACAAACAACGCACCGCCCAAAGCAATCAGGGCATTGGATAAAGCAACGCCTACAATCACCATGTAAGAAGTGGCAACGCCTTGTGCCTGTGCCATACGCAAATTCGCTCCTGTGGCACGCACAGATAAACCAATTTCAGTGGCAAAAAACCAATCCATCAACAATTTGACCACAACCACCAAAACCAAAATAATCAGCGATTTTGCCCAGTAAGCGTTGGCATCGGTTACCCAGCCTGTGAATATGGTATCCATGCCCAGTAAAGGGACATTAGGTGCACCCATAATTCTTAAATTGATGGAATAAAGTGCGACCATCACCAAAATACTGGCCAATAAATTCATGATTTTCAGCGAAACATTCAGCCAAGCGGTAACAACGCCAGACAATCCGCCAACAATCGAAGCGATGATTAAAGCAAGCCAAGGATTAATTCCGTGCACCATGCACACGGCACAAACCGCCCCGCCCAAAGGAAAACTGCCGTCTGCGGTTAAATCTGGAAAATCAAGAATACGAAAAGAAATCAACACGCCCAATGCCACAATGGCATAAATCAAGCCTGTTTCAATCGCACCAAAAAAAGCAATCGCTGACATATGCAATCCCTTAATCAAAAACCTTTCAGGTTGCCACAATACAATCAATTCGTAGCCAAATGACCCATCGTTGTTTCTCCTTGCCGTATTATCTATACTGTCTGCGTAGAAACGACTTGGCTACTTTGGGGGGGAATTGACTACATATGGCGAGAAATTTTTTACATAATAATAGTGAGTGGCAACAACCTAAATCCGCAAATTATAACTTATCGATTTAAAAAGATATTTATTTTTGCGTTTTTTAGGGTGAATTGGGGGTGGTTTGCAGAAGTTTTGAAAAACGCCATGTTAAAAACATGGCGTTTGTTTGATTAGAAAGAGTAAGCAGAGAAAACGACATTATCCAAAATGGGATTGTCTGTAAATCGTGCAAAAAGAACGCTGGTGTCGTGATTGCCTGTGCCTGAAAAGTCGTAGGACAATTCGCCCTTGTTTTTGTCGTATAGGAAATAAGAACCCAATAAATCACCTAATTTTTCACTATATCTCTCATTACTGCCATCAGGTCCCAATAAGTTGTTGAATACCGAACCATTAAAAAATAATTCGTCCCATTCAGGATTGAAGTTTTGAATTTCAGCAACTGAACCATCCAAAGGAGAGATAAATTCAATTTCATTGTGCAGATAGATTTTTGATGGATTATCACCTCCATAATTATGGCGATCCGTTCCAATCACCGCCCCTTGATTGGGATTGAGCACAAAAACATCATTGCCGCCACTGCTTATAAAGAGTCCGCCCACTCCAAAGCCTTGTGGGGCAGTCAAAACATTGTCTTTTTCATTCCCCAAAAGTACGACAAGACCATCGTCATCGAAGCAAGAATGGGCATCGGCATCGGCACTGGAATATTGATATTCTTTGCCAAACGGTGTTGGCTCTGTATACTGATGCACTTTAAAATCTTTATCAAAATCGGAAAGATCCAGATTTTTAGCGTTTCCAGTCAATACAAAACTGTTCATATAGGTAGTTTGCATAGATGAATAGTCATCAGGGTCTTGGATGTAGTAAGTATCTGGAAGATTTTTAAAGACAAATTCCCCACCTTGTGCATTGCTTAAAGTAAGTTCTTTGGGCAATGCTGTGGCAGAGTATTTAAAATTCGAGGACAAAAAGACTTCCCCATAATTGTAGATGGAACTGCCAGAACCATAATCTTCATCCATGCAAATAAAATAGTTTACCTTACCTGATAAATAATTCTCCCAAGAACTGTGATAAACACGGTCATCATCGGTAAACCAGTCATGAGAATCAGGATCTTTGATTTCTTGCGTGATGCCATGTTCACCTGTTAGAGGATTATATGAATAAGAAACTAAATGACCATCTTCTGGAAGGATAAAGGATAAACTGGTTCCAGAAGTCGCTTGGGACTCTTTGGTGGTGGCGGTAATTTCTATATGGTTATAATTGACCAGACCACGCTCCCCTGTGGCATCAAGATAGGAAATATGTGGCTTAAATGTGTAATTGAATTGCCCATTTTTCACCGCCACTTCTTCAACTTGAAAATCGTGTATACCATCTGAATGGTCTATATAAATTTTGACTGAATCTACTGTTTCTTTGCTTTCCACAGTCCCTGTGAGTGTGATTTCTTTGGTTTTGATGACAATATCTTTCATCACAATATCGTCTGACTTGGCGTAGGCTTTGATTTCTTTCACAATGTCTTCATACGATTTGCCTTTGGTAATCACATCTTTATGATGAATTTTGCCGTCTTTATCCGCCCAGATGGCGTCATAAATGATATTGCCTTTGCTGTCGAAAAAGCACACTTCTTTGGGATTGACAAGCAGATTGTCTTTTGTGGCACTTGCCTTGACTTTGACCACTGGCAAAATTTGGTCAGAATGCTTGGCATTGTCGCTGGCATCATCTTGTACTGTGATTTTCACCTCTTTCGCATCGCTCAATTTACCATCAGAAGCGGTAACTTTAACATTCACTGTTTTTGCTTCTTCGTAATCCAAAGATTGTCCAGCTTTAAGTTTCAGGTTGCCTTTGCTATCTACTTCGAAGCGGTCATCATTCACGGTATAAGCAATTTTATCGCCGTCTTCGTCTGTGGCTTTCACGCTGGTGATGGTTGCCCCTTTGGTGTTTTCTTTAATGGAAACTTCGGTTTTGCCTAATGTTAATTCAGGTTTTTCGTTCACATTTTCCACATTGATGGTAACCGTTTTAACGGCAGATAAACCTTTGCTATCTGTGGCGGTGATTTTAACCGTTACCGTTTTTTCTTTTTCATAATCCAAAGCAACACCAGATTTCAGTTTCAGGTTGCCTGTAACAACTTCGAAGCGGTCATCGCTCACGGCATAAGCAATTTTATCGCCGTCTTCGTCTGTGGCTTTCACGCTGGTGATGGTTGCCCCTTTGGTGTTTTCTTTAACGGTTACTTCGTCTTTGCC
>JAGCOT010000132.1 GCA_017645365.1 Neisseriaceae bacterium | reverse complement strand
CGCAAATCTTTCCCACTTTTCTTGAAAGAATGTGAGTTTAGATTTAACTATGGGACACCAAAACAGCAACTCAAAACATTGCGAAAATGGTGTGGAATTTAACAATTTTTTGGGCTAATCTAATACAGCCCCTAATTTTTTCTTTTTACGATTGATGATAAATATATAAGGTGCATCTCTTCGTGCAAACATATAAACCACAATACCACACATATAAGTAACAATACCTAATGGAAACAAAAGATGGTCCCTTAAACCCAATACCAACGCCCCCAATCCTAATACTCCCCAAAGAACACAAGTTACCATATCAAAAGCAAAATCCCATTGGCTTTTTCATATTTTTATAGTATAGCGAATTTTTTCTTTGCCAATATTCCATTCAAATAATACTCTGAATAAAGTTTTAATATTTTGCTGATTATTTTTTTGACGAAAATAGTCCATTATTTCTCACTTAATTCAGGCAGCCTGAAAACTTTTTCGCTAAAATTTTTTTCAGGTTGCCTGTTTTGATCAAGACGCAATAAATTCACCTTCTTTGAGTAATACCGCAAGCAATGCTTTTTCTTTGCCTTGCATATTGGGCAGTTGAACCGTAATACCATTACCAGGTGCCACTTCCACCGCTTTATTTTTGTGCATGATATTTTGAATGGTATACAGCGTATTACCATCAGGATGAATGATTTCCAGCGTATCGCCTATGGCAAAACGATTTTTTACTTCCACATTTGCCCAACCGTTTTCATCTACCGTCAAGACTCGTCCCACAAAACGACTGCGTTTGGCAATCGAATGTCCTGTAAGATAATTTTGATAATCTTGGGTGCGATGACGCTCCAAAAAGCCTGATGTATAACCACGATTGGCAAGCCCTTCTAAATCTGCCAATAATTCAGGATTGAACGGACGACCAGCCATCGCATCATCAATCGCACGGCGATAGGTTTGTGCAGTTCGTGCAACATAGTATAGCGATTTGGTACGCCCTTCAATTTTCAACGAATCCACACCTATTTGAATGAGTTGCTCGATTTGTTCTACCGCACGCAAATCTTTGGAATTCATGATGTAAGTGCCGTGTTCGTCTTCGTCAATCGGCAAAAATTGATCAGGACGATTTTCTTCTTCCAAAAGATAGGTTTTGACTGCTTGTTGATGACGGACAGCACCACCACAAGAGGCAATATTCAAGTTGCCTGCCTCATCTTCCACAACATCATGCACTTGATATTTCCAGCGACAAGCATTGGTGCAAGTTCCTTGATTGGGATCGCGATGATTAAAATAGCCTGAAAGCAAACAACGACCAGAATAAGCAATGCACAATGCTCCATGTACAAACACTTCTAACTCAATATCAGGACATTCCTGACGGATTTCCGCAATTTCATCCATCGACAATTCACGAGAAAGAATGATGCGAGAAACCCCCATTTTCCGCCAAAACTGCACGCCCCAATAGTTTGTAGTATTCGCTTGTACTGATAAATGAATGGGAAGTTCTGGAAAACGCTCTCTGACTTTCATCATCAAACCAGGGTCTGCCATAATCAAAGCATCTGGCTTCATAGCAACAATGGGTTCTAAATCACGCAAATAAGTTTTTAATTTAGCATTATGAGCCAAAATATTAGAAGCCAAATAAAACAATTTTCCGCGTTGATGGGCTTCGTTAATGGCGTTTTGCAATTCTTCAAGGCGTGCAAATTCATTATTTCTGGCACGCAAAGAATAGCGTGGCTGCCCAGCATAAACAGCGTCCGCACCAAAATCAAAAGCGGTGCTCATCCGTTCGTAACCACCAGCAGGAAGAAGAAGTTCAGGTTTTTTCATCATTTTTTTATCGCAATAGTAATGGCGTGAAGATACTTGATGTTACGCAACATTGGCAAGTTGCTTTTACAATCGCTTTCAGGTTGCCTTTTTTAGATTGCTTATTTTCAGGTTGCCTGTTTATTCAACAAAAAACGCCCTGTAAGGAACAGAGCGTTTTTTGTTTGATGTGCAATATTATTGAGTAACTGCTTCTTTAACAGCTTCTGCACCTTCTTTAACAGCGTCAGCACCAGCAGCCACGGCGTTAGCAGCACCTTCTGCAACAGCACCAGCAGCAGAAGCGGTAGCATCAACAGCACCTTCAACTGCGTTAGCAGCACCTTCTGCAACAGCACCAGCAACAGAAGCGGTAGCGTCAACCGCACCTTCAACAGCAGAAGCGGTAGCATCAACAGCACCTTCAGCAGCAGAAGCGGTAGCGTCAACCGCACCTTCAACAGCAGATGCAGCTTGTTCGATTACAGAAGAAGCAGCCTGTTCAACAGGTGTGGTTTGTTCTGGAGCACTTTGACCACATGCTGACAATAAGGCAGCAAACAAAGAAGCAACGATGATTTTTTTCATTTCATATCCTAGGTTAAAAATGTTTGTTATGATTTCAATTCTGTACGCTTGTAACAAACACATCAAGCATACAGGCAAAAAAATTGCCGCTGCTTAACTTAAAAGCAACGCAACAAGGGTGTTATTCTTTACCTTTTTTTCTTGATTGTCAATAGTATTAACAAAATTTTTCGTACAAAATTTTGAGTAAGTTGCCAGTTTCAAACACAGGTAACCCCATCACACCTGTGAAGCTGCCTGAAAGATGTTGTACGAACATCCCCCCTTTGCCTTGAATTCCATATGCACCTGCTTTATCCATAGGTTCTCCTGTTTGGATATAGGTCTCTATTTCTTTATCAGAAAGGGGCGTGAATAAAACGGTGCTTTTGCTGATGTCGCTTAAATAATGTTGTTGAAATGATACACAAACCGCTGTCAGTACGATGTGTTCTCTTCCTGACAAAAGTTGTAATAATCGCTTGGCATCCTGATGATTGTTGGGTTTGCCTAAAATTTGATGGTCCAAAATGACAGCGGTATCAGCACTGACCACAGGCAAATTTTGCTGATTTTGTACGGCACGATTTTTTTCTTCTGCCATACGGCGTACATAATTTTCTGGCGTTTCATTAGGATGTGGCGTTTCATCAATATGGGCAGGATTGATTTCTACCACAAAACCTAAATTTTCCAGAATTTCTTTTCTTCTTGGACTTGCGGATGCTAATTGAAGTTTTTGAAACATGGTTTATTTTATAAATCAAGATTGCATAGGATTATACAAGCGTATCAGAAAAAATAATCGCCAATAGAACTTCTGTAAAACTGGCATCGGTGTTTCGTGCCATTACAACTTTGAACTGTACTCACATCTACCCGTTTTGCAGGGGGTTCCAATGATATAATCAACAAATTTGTTAATGATTAGGAAAAACCATGACCGACTTTGCTATTACCGATATTGCGTTAGCCGACTGGGGGCGTAAGGAAATTGCGATTGCTGAAACCGAAATGCCAGGTTTAATGGCGTTGCGTGAAAAATTTGCAAAAAGCAAACCTTTAACAGGGGCAAGAATTTCAGGCAGCCTGCATATGACCATTCAAACGGCGGTGTTAATGGAAACGCTGGTTGCATTAGGGGCAGAGTTGCGTTGGGCTTCTTGCAATATTTTTTCTACCCAAGACAATGCGGCGGCGGCTATGGCGGCGGCAGGCATTCCTGTTTTTGCCAAAAAAGGCGAAAGTGTGGCGGAATACTGGGAATACGCCCACAATATTTTTGAATGGGCGGACGGCGGTTTTTCTAATATGATCTTAGATGACGGCGGCGATGCAACTATGCTGTTGGTATTGGGCAGTAAAGCCGAAAAAGACGCAAGCGTCATTCAAAATCCGCAAAATGATGAAGAAAAACATTTATTTGCGTCTATCAAATCGCATTTGGCACAAGACGCAAACTGGTATTCCAAACGGCTTGCCCACATTAAGGGCGTTACCGAAGAAACCACCACAGGCGTTCATCGCTTGTATCAAATGCAAAGTAAAGGCGATTTGCCTTGCCCTGCGATTAATGTGAATGACAGCGTTACCAAGTCGAAATTTGATAATCTGTATGGCTGCCGTGAAAGTTTGGTTGATGGCATTAAACGAGCCACCGATGTGATGATTGCAGGCAAAATCGCTGTGGTGGCTGGATACGGCGATGTGGGCAAGGGCTGTGCACAAAGCCTGCGTGGCTTGGGGGCAACGGTGTGGATTACCGAAATCGACCCCATCTGTGCCTTGCAAGCGGCAATGGAGGGCTATCGTGTGGTTACCATGGAAGAAGCGGCAAGCCTTGCCGATATTTTCGTTACCACCACAGGCAATATCCGTGTGATTACGCACGAACATATGAAAGCGATGAAAAATCAAGCTATTGTGTGTAACATTGGGCATTTTGATAGCGAAATTGATGTGGCGAGTTTGCGTCAATACAAATGGGAAAACATTAAACCACAAGTTGATCACATTATTTTCCCAGACGGCAAACGCATTATTTTGTTAGCAGAGGGCAGATTGGTGAATTTAGGCTGTGCCACAGGACACCCCAGTTTTGTAATGAGCAACAGTTTTACCAACCAAGTGTTGGCACAAATCGAGTTATTTACGCGTACCGCCGAATATCAAAAACAAGTGTATATCCTGCCCAAACACTTGGACGAAATGGTCGCACGACTGCATTTAGACCGTATTGGAGCAAAATTAACCGAACTCACAGACGAACAAGCCGCCTATATCGGCGTGCCCAAACAAGGGCCATATAAGCCTGAACATTATCGGTATTAAGTTGTAGGGTGGGTTTCTAACCCACCAAAACATTCAGGCAGCCTGAAATAAAGTTCAGCGAAAGTTAAAACTTTTCAGGCTGCCTGAAACTGAATCTTACAAGGAATGGAAACATGGCTAATTTACTTTACAAACGCAACATTATTTCCATCGCCGAATTTTCGCGTGAAGCGTTGGAATTGGTCGTTACAACCGCACTCAACTTAAAAAACAATCCTCAAAGCAATCTTTTGGACGGCAAATTGATTGCTTCTTGTTTTTTTGAGCCATCAACTCGCACTCGTCAATCGTTTGAAACTGCTGTTCAGCGTTTGGGCGGTCGTGTGATTGGTTTTTCCGATGCTGCCAATACCAGTATCAAAAAAGGGGAAACACTGGCGGATACTGCTCGCATTTTAAGTTCGTATGCAGATGCTATTGTGATGCGACATCACAAAGATGGAGCGGCTCGATTGGTCAGTCAATTTTCTTCCGTACCAGTCATCAATGCAGGCGATGGGACCAATCAACACCCATCGCAAACTTTGCTGGATTTAGTCAGTATTTTTGAAACACAAGGACGATTGGACAATCTCAAAATCGCTATGGCAGGCGATTTAAAATATGGCAGAACCGTTCATTCGCTTGCCCAAGCCATGAAACATTTTGCTTGCGAATTTTATTTTGTGTCGCCCCCATCTTTGGCAATGCCTGAATACATTTGTGAAGAATTGGACGAAGCCAATATTCAATATCACATTCTGCCGACATTAGAAGAAGCGGTGGAAATGGTCGATATTTTGTACATGACACGCGTGCAACGCGAACGCTTTGATGAACAAGAATTTTTGAAAATTCAAGGTAAGTTCAATTTATCGGCAGAAACTTTGCAAAATGCCAAAGGCAACCTGAAAGTATTGCATCCATTGCCGCGTGTTGATGAAATCACGCCAGAAGTCGATCAAACGCCGTATGCTTATTATTTTGAACAGGCCAAAAACGGCGTGTTTGCAAGACAAGCCATTTTGTCTTTGGTTTTAAACGAAAACATTTAAATGGGGGACGCCCAAATGGAAAACACCATCACCGTAGAAGCCATTGAAAACGGCACTGTCATCGACCATATTCCAGCAGGACAAGGTTTGGCCATTTTGCGACATTTCAAATTAGACGAAAGTGGCAATCGCATTACCGTAGGATTTAACCTTAAAGGACGGCGTGGGCATAAAGACATTATCAAAATTCAAAATGTGCGATTCACTCCTGCCGAAGCCGCACAAATTGCCTTATTTGCACCATCAGCCACTGTGAATGTCATTGAAAATTTTCAGGTTGCCCAAAAAATCAAACCCACTCTTCCTGAAAAAGTAGAAGGCATTTTTAACTGTCCAAATGATAATTGTGCCTCGCACGGAGAACCTGTTGTAGGCACATTCAGCGTTAAATCAACCCAAAGCGAAGCCCGTCTAAAATGCTTTTTCTGCGAAAAAAGTTATCCCATTTCTTGGGTGGTGGAAAAAAATAAATAAGTTTCAGGCTGCCTGAAAAAATTCTGTGTCATTGCGAGATTTGAACTTTCGTTCAAATCGTGGCAATCCACATAAAAAATCGTCAGATTTTTTATCAACGCCGCAAGGCGTTGTCCTGTTTTTTATAAAAATGATGTAGCCTAAATGGCTTTTTTCAATGCCGTTTCAACGCTTGTCAGCGTTGTGTTTTGCCTACGGCAAAACTGGATTGCCACGATTTTGCTTCGCAAAATCTCGCAATGACACTCGATTTTTAATTTTTGTCAGTTCCTTGTAATAAGAAACGAAAGGATTTTTTGTGAAAATAGTAATTTTTGAAAAATCAATTAAAATCGAAGATAATCAAATACTTGAAAATGGTAGCCTTTTATTAACCGAAGCCGAGATACATAGAGAAAAGCAATTTCGGCTTTGGGTTAATTCCAAAGAATCCAGTTGCCACAATATCCCCCATATCCATGCTTCGTGTGATGAAAAAGAGTATTCAATAGCGATTGATGGAACAAATAAACTACTTGCTCCAAATGTTGAAGACAAATATTATAGGAATATAGTCAAAATGTTTTTCAACGAAACATGGATACAAACATTTCGTGAATACTGGAACAATAAAACTGATTCAAAACTGAAATTTGATATTGATAGCAACCAAAATGAAAAAACTATTTATTTAAATTCTTATAGAATAAATTAGTTCGCTAACAATCGTTGAACTTTTTTCAGGCAGCCTGAAACTTTTGCCAAACGATTATTGCTTTGTGATGCGTTTTCGCTTCGCTCGCAGCAACGCTGGCTTTTGCGACGCAAACCTTTTATTGACTTCGTCAATAAAGATTTTCCCTAACGATAAAATCAACCTTATTTAAATAACGCATAGAAATATGCGGCAAATGCCAATTTAGCAAGGGTTTCTGCAAGAAAATTACGCTTCAATCACCGATAACAGTTGCTTTTTAAGTTGAATTTGTTGATTGCTATCGTTGAGCATAGGGGCTTCAATCAAAAAACTGTCTTCAACGCGTTCCCCCAAAGTATTGATGTGAGCGTGAATAATATTGATATTAAAATCCGATAAAATCGTGGCGATTTGTGCCAGCAAGCCTCTGCGGTTAAAGGTTACGATTTCCAATATAAAATAAATTTCTTTATCATCGTTTTCATCTTTGTTGATGGTGATTTTGGGCAAAATCGGCAGATGGCGTGCCAATCGAGAACGCGTGGGCGTTACCGCAGTAGAAATCATATTTCCCTTGCTGATAAACTGATTCAAATGTCCTTTTAAACGCTGCATATGGCGTTCAACATCTTCTTCTTTCCATTGTTCTGGAATTTGCAATTCAAAGGTATCCAAAATAAATTGATGCGTGGTTAAATAAGCACGAGCATACACAATATCCAGCATAAGATGTTGAAATATATGACAAATATTCGCAAATAAGCGGGGCGTATTGGGCACATAAATCATCACTTGAATAATGGTATTATCATATAAACGCACCGCCATATGAGATGTATTGGGATTTTCTGCAATTTCATTCAAATGCCATTGAATTTGATCGCTTTCATGCCGTGTAAAATACGCTTCTCCTAACAAATGCCAAATTTTATGCTGTTTTTCAGTAGGAATATTTTTTTGATTGAATAATTGTATGGCCGTTTTTCGGCGTTCATCAAATAAAGTGGATTGGTCGGAATATGTGCCTTGTAAGTACGACATGGCAGCCTGAAAAAGACATTCAAACAAACCTGCTTTCCACTGACTCCAAATCGCAGGATTCGTGCCACGAATATCGGCAATGGTCAGCAAATAAAGTCCGATCAATTTTTCTTGCGTATTAACGGTTTGACAAAATTTTTCAATGATTTCAGGCTGGTCAATATCTTCTTTTTGTGCGGTTGATGAAAAGAATAAATGATGCTCTACCAACCATGTTAATAACTCTGTTTCATGCGGATTGAGAAAATGGTCTTGTGCGAAATCCAAAGCATCTTGAACGCCCAAAATTTCGTGCTGCCCTCCACGCCCTTTGGCAATATCGTGAAAAAATGCCGCCAAATACAGAATGTCTTGATGAGGATATTCGCCAATCAACGATGAAGCCAATGGCAATTCATGATGATGCTCTTTAATCGCCATACGCCGTAAATTACGAACCACATTCAAAATATGGTCATCAACAGGATAAACATGGAATAAATCGTGCTGCAATAATCCGATAATTCGACCAAAATTAGGCAAATATTGTCCTAATATTCCGTATAAATTCATAAAACGCAGCAAATGGGTCAATCCTGTTTTGTACCTGAAAAATTGCACAAAATGCTGACGATTGATTGAATTGTGATAAAAATTGCGATTGATGCGGCGACTTTCTTGCCACCAAGCACGCAGTGTTTTGGGTTCAATGCCTGTAATGTCTTGATTTTCCTGCAAATGTTTTAAAATGCGAAAAATATGCGTATTGTCCTGCCGAAACAGTTGCAAATGATGCACAGCAATTTGCTCGCCAATTTGATAATAATCGTCATCTATGGGATAAATATGCCGCTCATCAATGGGATGAACGCGATTTTTCAACATGGGCAACAAAATACCATTCAACTGTTTGATGATTTTGATGGAACGATACAAACGCTTCATCAATTTTTCACTTTTTAACGATTGAGCATCGTCTTGATAACCCATCTGATGGGCGATTTTATTTTGATAATCAAACAATAGCCGTTCTTCTGGACGCTTGGCACACAGATGCAGTTCCATGCGAATTCGTGATAGCGTGTTATAACTTTTAATCAATAATTTGGATTCTGGAAAAGTTAAAATTTTCTGCTTCACCAAAGACGAAAAATCAGGCGATAAGCCCTGCACTTTGGTGAGCCATCGCAAAGTATGAATATCCCGCAAACCACCAGGACAAGTTTTGATATTGGGTTCTAACAAACTGCTGGAATTAAATACTTTAATATGCCTGTTTTCTTGTTCAATAATTTTGCCTTCAACGAAAGACACAATATCGCGTTGTTGTTGAATTTTTTGAGAAAAATCATCATAAATTTGACGGTCGCCATCAATCAAAAGCATTTCTAAAAAGGCAGTATCACAAGTCATGTCCTGCATCGCAGATTGACACAATTCGTCAATATTCCCTGTTTTGACCGATGGATAAACGCCAATATCCCATAATGTTTGGATGAATGTTTCGATTTTTTGTTGCCATTCTGAATGAAGCGTGTTGGCATAAACAATCGCAATATCTGTATCAGAAAATGGAAAAACTTCTTGCCGTCCAAATCCACCAATGGCCAATAAAGCGATTTTTTCATCCGCAAAATCCTTTTGCCACAAAGCACGCAGCGTATTTTCCAACAGTTGTTGATAGGACGCAAAAAACAAACGCACGCGTTTATTTTTTTGATAAACCTGCATGAGTTGTTCTTTTTTCTGACGAAATACAGACAAAGGAGAATTCATAACAATCAAAGAATAAATGATTGATTGAAAGTGTATCAGTTTTTCAGCCTGCCTGATTAAAAAAGGCAGCCTGGAAACCATCTTTCAGAAACCCCTGCAAAACCTTCTATTTAAAAATGAAACGCCGTAGGGTGGGTCTTCGACCCACCAACTCGACCGATAGGTCGAGATAAAAATAATTAAAATTCAAATACTTGTAATTATTAACATTTTGGTGGGTCGAAGACCCACCCTACGGCAGGTTGAATTTTTTATTCATAGTTAGGTTTTGCAAAGGGTTCTTTCAGCCTGCCTGATAAAAAAGGCAACCTGAAAACCATCTTTCAGCCTGCCTGATTAAAATAGGCAACCTGAAAACCATCT
>JAGCOT010000131.1 GCA_017645365.1 Neisseriaceae bacterium | reverse complement strand
TTGCTGTAACTTCTAATACAAAAAATTCAAGCAGTTTCTTCTGTACAGATTTCTTTAATTTACAATGTGTTATCTTCATTTTTGCAGTCTATCATAACTGCTAATCTAATACAGCCCCAAACAAAATTACATTACTGCCAAAGAATATTTTGGCAAAGCCTGTGATTTAGGCTCACAAAACGCTTGCAATTATTATAAGCAATTGAATATAAAAGGATATTAAAAAAACGCCCTTTGGGGCGTTTTGTGCTTGCTTTTTAATTGTTCAGGCTGCCTGAAAAGGTTTTTGCATTGCCGTTGTATTTGATAGGCTACCCTAAAATTATTTTTAACTTCGCTTCGCTTATTAAAAATAATTTTAGGAGATTGCTTCGCCTGACTTTGGTCAGACTCGCAATGACACAGTTTTTAACATTTTGAAGTTGTTTTGCTATATTTTCAGGCTGCCTGAAAAACTTAATCGCACAAAAAAAACACCTTTCGCTTCGCGGAAAGGTGTTTTTACTTACAAAACAAGCGATTATTTCAACAAATGAGCCACGCCTGCTTGTTCTTCTTTTAATTCGGCAATGGTCTTGTCGATTAAGCCTTGACTGAATGCGTCAATTTCCAAGCCTTGAACAATTTTGTATTCGCCGTTTTCGCAAGTTACTGGGAAACCGCTGATAATCTCTTTTTCAATGCCGTAAGAGCCGTCAGACGGAATGCCCATCGTAACCCATTTGCCGTTTGTGCCTAAAACCCAGTCGCGAATGTGGTCGATTGCAGCATTAGCGGCAGATGCGGCAGAAGATAAACCGCGTGCTTCAATAATGGCTGCACCGCGTTTGCCCACAGTTGGCAAGAATGTGTTGGCATACCATTCGTGGTCGTTAATCATTTCTTTAACGCTTGCTCCGTCAATGGTTGCAAAACGATAATCAGCATACATAGACGGACTGTGATTGCCCCAAACGCACATTTTTTCAATTGCAGCCACAGGTTTGCCTGTTTTTTCAGACAGTTGGCTCAATGCACGGTTGTGGTCCAAACGCAACATAGCGGTAAAGTTTTTCGCAGGTAAATCAGGAGCGGATTTCATGGCGATATAAGCGTTGGTATTCGCAGGGTTGCCGACAACCAAAACTTTAACATTGCGATTAGCAACTTTATTCAAAGCCGCACCTTGTACGGTGAAAATTGCTGCATTTGCTTGCAACAAATCCGCACGCTCCATACCTTTGCTGCGGGGTCTTGCACCTACTAAAATAGCAATTTCTGCATCTTTAAACGCCACTTCGGGATCGTCAGAAGCAATCATGCCTGCAAGTAATGGAAAAGCACAATCTTGCAATTCCATCATCACGCCTTTCACAGCGTTTTGTGCTTGGGGCAAGTCCAACAATTGCAAAATAACAGGTTGGTCTTTGCCTAACATTTCGCCAGAAGCAATGCGGAACAACAAAGCATAACCAATTTGACCAGCCGCACCAGTAACGGCAACACGAACAGGTTTTTTCATAGAAATTCTCCTAAATGTGTGGATTTCATTAAGATGATGAAAAATCCGCAGAAATAACATTCTGCGGGATAGACTAACGGCTGTTTGTACAGCACAAACAGATGGTCGTTATCATATCAGAAAACAGCGTAAAAATTCTGGAAAATATGAACACGGTGCAGCAAATTTTTCAAATTATCCATTTACTTGAAACTTTTATTTGTTGCTATCATCTAATGGCTTTACGCAACCTGAAAAACTTTTCAGGCTGCCTGTAAATGTTCAACATCTACTTAAAGGAGTACGACATGAATCGTTTGAATTCTTTCATTGGTGCAACCGTTGTCAGTGCATTGCTTTCAGGTTGCGTAGTCAGTGATGACCCTGTGGTCAATACTATGGCAACTGTGGGGGCTGTGGGAGCTGTGGCATCATTATTTTTCAGCCTGCATGACGGTTATTATTACGATTCAGATTATCGCCGTATGCCACGCAACTACCGTCCTGCCAGCAATGTCAATGTTTATCGCGTGAATAACATTTACGAATACCAAAAAGCACACCCGCGTCCTGTAACGCACAGACCTGTGCCGAATCGTGTGCAAACTCGTCCATCGTCAACGGTGATTAACCATAATCATGTGATTGTGCAACCACAACGCCCAACACAAATCCAGCGACCATCTACGGTTAATCGTCCGCAACTCCCAAGTCATCGTCCAACGAATAGTCGTCCAAACGGTGTTTGGTGGTAATAAAAAGTTTCTTTAAAAACCAATGAAAGGGTGGATATAATCCACCCTTTCAACATGATAAACGCATGATTAAAGGTGATTTTATGGAAAACATTTCTCCTGCTGTAAAAACAGATATTCTTTCCGAAGCCCTGCCCTATATTCGCCGTTTCGCGGGTTGGACGATTGTCATTAAATACGGTGGCAACGCTATGACCGAAGATGTGCTAAAAGAAGGTTTTGCCAAAGATGTCGCCTTGCTCAAATTGGTTGGCATGAATCCTGTGGTGGTGCATGGTGGCGGTCCGCAAATCAATCAAATGTTAGAACGCGTCGGCAAGCAAGGAGAATTTGTTCAAGGTATGCGTGTAACCGACAAAGAAACTATGGACATTGTCGAAATGGTTTTGGGTGGTTCGGTCAATAAAGAAATTGTTTCTTTGCTCAATCAACATGGTGGAAAAGCTTTGGGCTTAACAGGGCGAGATGCTCACTTTCTGCGTGCGAAAAAATTGTTCATCAACACGCCAGAACGCAACGGCGTAGACATTGGTCAAGTGGGTACGGTTGACGATATTGACGGTACCGTTGTTCGCAACATGGTGGATCGTGGCTATATTCCCGTGATTGCTCCAATTGGCGTAGGTCGCAGCGGTGAAGCATTCAACATCAACGCCGATTTGGTGGCAGGGCGTTTGGCAAAAGAATTAAACGCTCAAAAATTGATTATGATGACCAACACGCCTGGTGTTTTGGATAAAGAAGGCAATTTGCTGACCAACCTTACCCCTGCTCGCATTGATGAATTAGTCGCAGACGGTACTTTATCAGGTGGCATGTTGCCCAAAATTTCATCTGCATTAGATGCTGCAACACATGGCGTTTCGGCGGTTCACATTATCGATGGACGCGTGCCTCATGCTTTATTGTTAGAAATCTTCACCGATTCGGGAGTTGGTTCTATGATTTTGGGTCAATCATAATGACTGATGTTAGGAACAATCCATGAATTTACATCACATTCGACAAGACTACGCCAGGCAAGAACTTTCCATCGAAGACTGTGCAGCATCCCCCATTGAACAATTTCAAAAATGGTTGCAAGAAGCCATGACCGCACAGGTCAATGAACCAACCGCCATGAATGTGGCAACAGTGGATGCTCATGGTCAGCCCTCTGCACGAATGGTGTTGTTAAAAGAAGTGAATGATTCTGGATTTGTCTTTTTTACCAATTATCGCAGTCGCAAGGGGCGAGAAATTGAAGCCAATCCGCAGGTTGCCTTAACCTTTTTTTGGTCGGAATTAGAAAGAGAAGTGCGTATTGAAGGCTTGGTGGAAAAATTATCCGCAGAGCAATCTGATGAATATTTTGCTTCTCGCCCTTACACCAGCAAGGCGGGGGCTTGGGCTTCGCATCAAAGTGAACCATTAAACAGCAAGCCCGCCTTATTGGCACGAGCGGCAGTGGTCGCCGCCAAGTATCCTTTAAACATTCCACGACCACCTTTTTGGGGCGGTTATCTGGTTGTGCCACACGCTGTGGAATTTTGGCAAGGACGCCCCAGTCGTTTACATGACCGCGTTCTTTATTTGCGTCATCAGGATCATTGGGGAAAATCCGTGTTATCACCGTAACCGCCATCATGAAAATTGCAAGTCATAGAGAAAACGAACCCGCAGAGCAAATCTTATCTCGGGTATTGTCTGAATGGGATGCAGGCAAACAGAAAATTCACTATGTCCTAACCATTCCCAAAACCCCAAAACAATATCGTAGGTATATTATTGAAACTATTGCTATGGGTGTTATTTCTTGTATTTTTTTCTTGATGTCAGAAGTCAATTTTGTTTTCATACTGATTGTTGTTCCCTTTTTCACCATGCTTTTCTATTGGATGGAAGGCGGAAAAAATAATTATTACTCGGTATTCATCGATCGAAAAAACAGGAAAATAGGATATTCGACTTATGATAAAAAAATATCTGGTGGTGGAAGATATTATCAACCCATAGAATTATTAGCATTCAGGCTGCCTGAAAACGATACAGGCAAATATGCCCAAATGCGTCAAGAACTGCAACAAAAAATCCGTGCAGAAACAGGCTGTACCTTTGTCGAAATGAAAAAAGGAATAAATGATGAATCATGATTTAGAACGCTATCGTGCTCCGCAAAATTTTTGTATTCAGGCGGCAGACACAGTGGGCAAAAAAGGGCAGCCTGAAAATAAACTGGCACGAGAACAATGGCTTATCGATCATTCCCCAGAATTAGACGCTTTACAAAATCTGTTTTATGCCGATGCACGGCGTGGTTTGCTGTTGATTTTGCAAGGCATGGACACTTCTGGAAAAGATGGTACCATTCGTCGCGTTTTTCATGATGTCAATCCTTTGGGGATTAGGGTTCATGCGTTTAAATCGCCATCAGAAGAAGAACTGTCGCACGATTATTTATGGCGAATTCATCATGCCATGCCTAAAAAGGGCGAAATCGTTATTTTTAATCGCAGCCATTATGAAGATGTGCTGATTACTCATGTTCGTGGTTGGATCGATGAAGCGGAAATGAATCGCCGTTTACGGCAAATCAACGATTTTGAACGCATGGCAGTAGAAAACAACATTGTGGTCATCAAAATGTTTTTGCATATTTCCAAAGACGAGCAACGGGAACGCTTGCAAAAGCGTTTGGACAATACAGAAAAACATTGGAAATTTAATTTATCCGATTTAGAAGACCGCCGTTTATGGGACGATTTTCAAAAACAATATGAGTATGTCATTACCGCCACAAATACCGACTACGCCCCATGGTACATTGTTCCTGCCGATTCCAAATCCACACGCAATGTGATTGTGATGCAAATTTTGCTCTCCCATTTACGCTCATTAGATATGGCGTATCCCAAAGTAGATTCTTCAAACTGGCCCAAAATTGTAGAATAAAAATTGTGGAACTAATTAAACCTTTCAGGGTGCCTGTCTACAAGCACCCTGAAAACATTTTCCATAGGATTTTTAAACTATTTCAGGCAGCCTGAAAACGAATTATCGAAAGAACCCAAACAGACAATACTAATATAAAACTCATAAAGCATAAAAAACAGATTTTCTCAAAATTAATAGAGTTTGAAGAAATATCAAAAACATCAAAAAATATGTTGGTATCAAATTCTGGTAAATGTTTATGCGTCCCATCGGGCATGATTTGATAAACAAACGGTTTTTCATAGATAAATCGGCTTAATCCACGAGATAGATAATATAAACAATAAAACGGAGCAAAAACATACCACAAAAAACCTCCCCAAATAAACATGCCATCATATACATGAAAGATACTTACTCCTTTTGCAATCATTATAAAAGGACGAATAATCAAAGCAATAATGACAGGCAAAAAAGTAAAGGTAAAACAATTTAACGCCATTAAACCAATTCGTTTTAGCGGAAGAAATTCTAATTTTACTGGAATACCATTCCCCATATCTTCTTGAAAAACAAGTTCATGATAACTTTTAATAACTTTATCATTCTTATCTATATACAATTTTTCATCTTGACGATAACTTTTAGTATTACTGCCTTGTTCTGTTTTGATATGAGAAAGTCTCCATTTCTTATTTTCTCCGCTTAAACCAAAAATAAAAATGGTGATATAAATCCAAAAAACAGCCAATGCCCCTGAAAGATCTATCACTTCTTTCCAAGTAGGCGATTTTCCCAAAGAGAATAACAAACCCAAACACAACAAATACGAAATTAAACTAGCAGCAGTTGCCTTAACAATCCACGAATTGAAAGAGTGTTTGTATTTACCACAAGACGCCGAGATTCTCCCTGTCTGCCCATTCATAAAGGCACAAAAATCACCATCTTTAATGAAATAAACAGGCAGCAAAGCGTTTTTATTCATCAGATTACTGTTGGTTTGTAAGGTGAGCGACACCGCACGCGAGTGCATCATCTGTCGCATTTCTGGCAAAAATTCATCTTCAGCTTCTTGCAAAATGCGATAGTGAATATCCTTTTCGGAAATATCCGTCAATTTCACCTTTTGTCCTGCAACATAAGCATACTCAAAATCTTGCGATTGCGACCAGTCAAACGGCTCAATCTCGTTAATCAGCAAATTATCCAACTGTCGCGAAGTATTCACCGCCATGTTTCTAATATAAACTTTGCAAGGGAATTCGCGTTTCACACCATCACGGGTAACAACTCCATTCGCCTCACCTCTCACCATGCGATACGGCAAATAATACGCCTGCATTTGATCAATTTTTTGAATAATATTCCGACTTTCTTCCGCTCTTTTATGCCGTTTTGCCCAATCCAAAAAGCGTTGTCGAGCTTCATCAGCAGTAATAAAAAAAGGAATAATCAAATCAGGAAACTGCTCTGGTACATCTAAATGCGTTCGTATCAGTTTTGACGCACAAAAATCACAAGTTTCAGAACTTTCATTGTGCTGAAAAATCACTTTCGCCCCGCATGCAGGACAAGCGTGTCGTTGCAGTTGAAAATCTCTTTGTCGATTATTTTTAGAAGCAAACTGACGCCAAGTGCTCGGCTTTTTGCCCTTTTTTTCCAAGCCACTGATCTGACGACAATACGCACAACGATAAGTTTGAGCAACAATATCAAATTCAGCAGGCGAACCACAGTTTTGACAAACAATACGGCGTGGGGGTTTTTCGTGTGAAAAATCTTGTGCATAACGGTTCATAGTCGTAAAAATTCTTTCAGGCTGCCTGTTATTTATATTTCAAAAACCCATAAAACGCATAATTCAAGAAATAATACATACTCTTAAAAATGCCTAAATGCTCATTTTCCCGATATACCTTCCATTGATAATAAGCCATTTTTAATTTATTGGCAGATACAGAATGATTGTAAATCCTATATTGAGCAGTGCTTTCCAGCATTCCTTGCGTACTTTGGATTTGTTTTAGAATGTGCAACCAAGTGGCATAATCTTCCCTTTTATACGCATTTTGCATATAAATTTTACCTATTTTTTCTACATCATAAATGGCAGTCAAGCATCCTATACAATTCGTCTTCAATAAGAAATGATACGAGATTTGGGGCTGGGTTAGAAATTCGCCAAGATATTCACCGCTTTCATTCATCAACTGATACGATGAATAAGTAAAAGCCAAATCATGTTCCCGCATAAACACCAACTGCTTTTCCAACTTATTCGGCAGCCATAAATCATCAGCATCTAAAAAAGCAATGTACTGTCCGCAGGCTTCTTCTATTGCTTTATTTCTGGCCAAAACAGCACCACCATTTTCAGGCTGCCTGATTAATTTAATGCGATTATCCCGATAAGTATAGCGCTCAATAATTTCAACTGATGAATCAGAAGAGCAGTCATCAACAATAATCAATTCCCAATGCGTATGTGTTTGAGCCAGAACAGAATCAATGGTTTGCCCAATAAATTTTCCAGCGTTGTAACAAGGCGTAACAATAGAAACAAGATTTTTTTTCATTTTAATGTCTTTCCTATGGGCGTCCCCCAAAAATATTCAACACATTGTCGTTGCTCTTTTGAAATCAATTCATCAAATGTTGAAAAAATGGATTCAATGTATCGTTTTTCATCATTGATTTTTTCCAATCTCTCTTTTGTTAATACATTAAATTCACGGTAGGCAGTAATATAGTCTTCACCATGTTGATATTGAACAGATTGGGAGATAATCCAATGAGGTTTATTTTCTGACAGACAATACCCTATGTGTGTTCCAATGTTGTTAGATAGCGTAACATCTGCCAAGTGAATAATGGTTTTCATACGAGAAAGAAAATATTGATCGTATAAAAAACCTGAACAAACAACAGTGTAGCCTTTCTGTTGGTAAGGAAGATGTTTATTAAGTTGAATATCTTTCCAATAAAGACAGACAATCACTGTTTTAAACTGATGCTCTTGCTTAACTTCTTCAATTTTCTCAATAAATTCTTCCATATTAAAATCTGCATATATTCCTCTTGATGAATGAGATGGAAAAATCAATAATGTTTTGCCAAATTGTTCTTTGAGTAGCTTTAAATCCGCCTGATTGAGCAACAAATCAGCATAATGAATGTAAGGTCCTATGCACACGATATCTTTATCTGTTTGTTTTTCTATGATTTTTTTTCTGTATTCTGAAAAGGTGATAATGTTTTTGATATTAGGAAAAAGATTTTGTTTGTGTAGATAATCACCAAAAAACAAGCCATGCTCAATTCTTGTCTGATGATTGATGGGAAAGATTTTGGATAAAACATAACCATGTCCATACCAATTATTTTCAAAAATTTTAAATAATGGATATGGGGAAAGTGGTTGTGCGATTTCTTCATAGTTCAAAATAGATAAATTTTTTCTTCTTTCTATTTCAAAATATGTTTTTTTGTTTTTGAGACGATATAGATGATAAACCATTTCACGCAAGAAAAAATTTTTATCATGTCCTTCGGAGGCATGAAATATACCTTTAATAATCTCTGTACTCCATGTTTTATTAAATTCTTGCATCGTTCCATCTCCAAAAATGGGATTAATTCTCATGATTATATGTGAATTTTGTCATAGAAAAACATTAAGTTAATTTGATTTCTCAAATTTTAAAGCAGACAGCCAGAAACATTTGCAAAACTATTTGGCAAATGTTAACGGCTGGTTTTTTATATAGATGAGCGGAATTTTTTAAATATCAATAAATAATCAACCGTAGGCGGAATGGGGGAAAGAATGCCCATACTTTCCATAAAGCAAAACCCCCATCCATTAGGACAGGGGTTTCATCATAATGAGTTTGGCAGCGACCTACTTTCACATGGGCAATCCATACTATCATCGGCGATGAGTCGTTT
>JAGCOT010000130.1 GCA_017645365.1 Neisseriaceae bacterium | reverse complement strand
CGCAAATCTTTCCCACTTTTCTTGAAAGAATGTGAGTTTAGATTTAACTATGGGACACCAAGACAGCAACTCAAAACCTTGCGAAAATGGTGTGGAATTTAACAATTTTTTGGGCTAATCTAATACAGCCCCTTTTTATTTCTCATTGCATTTGTATTTGATAAAAATTTTTATCAAATGGTTACTTTGTATTTAACTAACTAATGGAGTAAATGCAAAAGACCATATGGGATTGCAAATGCAAGCAGGCAGGCTGAAACTTTCGCCAAACACGACAACAGGCAACCTGAAATCATTCAACACCTTTGAAAAAGTGTTTCAGGCTGCCTGAACTTTTGATCAAATCCCACGCTATTGACTGGAAAGCGTATAATCAGAATCTTTTTAACCAACAGGTAATTGGCAATGACGGACATCGGACTGAAAAAAATTTACTCGGGTAAAGTACGCGATTTGTATGAAATTGATGAACATCGAATGTTGATGGTGGCAAGCGATCGCTTGTCTGCTTTTGATGTCATTCTGCCTGACCCCATCGTGGGCAAAGGGGAAATTTTGACGGCCATTTCTAATTTTTGGTTTCAAAAATTAGCCCACATCATGCCCAATCATTTTACTGGCGATAGCGTAGAAGATGTTTTGCCTCAATCCGTGGCTCAAAATTTGAAAAATCGTGCCGTAGTCGTCAAAAGACTGACGCCTGTTAAATGCGAAGCCATTGTGCGTGGCTATATATCAGGAAGCGGTTGGAAATCTTATCAACAAACAGGCGAAATTTGTGGCATCAGGCTGCCTGAAAACTTGCAAGAAGCACAAAAATTGCCAGAAGTCATTTTCACTCCATCCACCAAAGCCGAAGTTGGGGAACACGATGAAAATGTTGATTTTGAAACCTGTGCACGCATTTTGGGGAAAGAAATCGCCGAATCTGTGCGAGAAAAAGCCATCGCTCTATATCAAGAAGCTGCTGCCTACGCAGAATCCAGAGGCATCATCATTGCCGACACCAAATTTGAATTTGGTTTAGATGAAAACGGCGTTTTAACTTTAATGGACGAGGTATTAACGCCTGATTCCAGCCGTTTTTGGCCAAAAGATTCTTATCAAGTTGGCGTTAATCCGCCTTCTTTTGACAAACAGTTTATTCGCGATTGGCTGTCCAGCACAGGTTGGAACAAACAACCGCCCGCCCCCAAAGTACCGCAAGATATCATGGATAAAACCCTTGCCAAATATCGTGAAGCATTGGATTTATTAACCGCATAGGAGAAAATCATGGCGGGAAATACTTTTGGACAATTATTTACGGTTACCACTTTTGGCGAAAGTCATGGTGCGGCAATCGGTTGTGTCATCGATGGCTGTCCGCCCAATTTGCCATTAAGCGAAGCGGATATTCAACCCGATTTAGACCGCCGCCGTCCTGGTACCTCTCGTCATGTTACGCAACGCAAAGAAAGCGATACGGTTGAAATTTTATCAGGGGTTTTTGAGGGGAAAACCACAGGAACCCCCATTGCCCTACTTATTCGCAACACCGACCAACGCAGCAAAGATTACAGCAAAATCGCCCACGCTTTTCGTCCTGCCCATGCCGATTTTACCTATTGGTTAAAATATGGTTTTCGTGATTATCGTGGTGGCGGACGCTCTTCCGCACGCGAAACCGCAGCACGCGTAGCCGCAGGAGCGATTGCTAAAAAATGGCTCAAAGAACAGTGGAATACCGAAATCATTGGGCAAGTTGTTCAAATTGGCGAAAAGAAAATTCCTTTTGAAAACGAAGAATACATTGACGAAAATCCATTTTTCGCCGCCAATCGCACGCACATTGCAGAATTGGAAAATTATTTGGATAGTATTCGACAGCAAACCGATTCGATTGGAGCACGCCTCTTCATTGAAGCACGCCATGTGCCCGCAGGATTAGGCGAGCCTGTTTTTGATCGTTTAGATGCTGATATTGCACATGCCATGATGAGCATTAACGCCGTTAAAGGAGTGGAAATTGGTGATGGCTTTGCGGTGGTTGAACAAAAAGGCAGTTTTCATGGTGATGAAATGAATGAAGACGGTTATTTAAGCAATCACGCAGGTGGTATTTTGGGTGGCATCAGCAATGGGCAAAATATTCGTGTTTCCCTTGCAATAAAACCCACTCCAAGCATTGCCCAAGTACGAAAAACCATGAATGAAAACGGTGAAGCGATTGAACTTGCCACACACGGTAGGCACGACCCATGCGTGGGGCTTCGTGCCGTACCCATTGCAGAAGCCATGCTATCTTTGGTATTGATGGATCACGCCTTGCGTCATCGCGGACAAAACGCCGAATTTCGCACCTTTTGGTAAACATTTCAGGCAACCTGAAAAAAAACCGTCCACAATTGGACGATTTTTTTTAATCTGCTTATTTTTCAGCCTGCCTTTTCAGCCTGCCCTTTCAGCCTGCCCTTTCAGTCTGCCTTTTCAGCCTGCCCTTTCAGCCTGCCCTTTCAGTCTGCCTTTTCAGCCTGCCCTTTCAGTCTGCCTTTTCAGCCTGCCCTTTCAGCCTGCCTTTTCAGCCTGCCTTTTCAGCCTGCCTTTCAATAATCTTATGATAACTGGCTAAATATACTGCGGATTGCTCGTATACGGTCGTCTATTTTTTCTGTAACCACATTCACTCGCAATTTATCTTGCCCTGCCAAACGATAGCGTTTGTCGTTTTGAATCAAACAAATAATTTTCACAGGGTCGATCACTTGGTTTTTTCCCCATGTCATCAATATGTATTCGGATGTCGCATCAATGGAAACAACTCCCATCTGTCCTGCCGTAATCCGCAAACGATGGCTTTCAATCAGATTTCGCACTGGATTATTGCCATCTTCATCACTTTCAGGTAGCCCAAAACGATCAATCAATTCTTCGTATATGGCATCAATGACTTCTTCATTTTCTGCCACCGCAAGTCGTTTGTATAAAACCAAACGCTCGTGAATATCAGGACAATAACTTTCTGGAAGTAAGGCTGGTGCGTGCAATTTGATTTCGGTATTCACCCCCAAAGGTGCGTCTAAATCAGGTGTGCGTCCATTTTTTAAATCACGCACGGCTTGTTTCAGCATTTCGCTGAACATACTCATGCCCACCTGTGCCATTTCGCCCGATTGTCCTTCGCCTAAAATTTCGCCTGCACCACGAATTTCCAAATCTCGCATCGCCAACATAAATCCTGCCCCCAACTCGTCTGCTTCGGCAATGGCATCCAAGCGTTTTTGAGCATCTCTACCCAAACTTTCAGGCGTTAAAAGATACGCATACGCTTGATGATGCGACCGCCCTACTCGACCACGCAACTGGTGCAACTGGGCGATGCCCAATTTATCCGCACGATTGATGATGATGGTGTTGGCATTGGGAATGTCGATACCCGTTTCGATGATGGTTGTGCACAACAACAAATTGTATTGTTGTTGTAAAAAACCTCTCATCACGCGTTCTAAATCTTGCGTATTCATTTGCCCATGTGCGATGGCAATGCGTGCTTCTGGCATAAGATTTTCCAATCGCTCTTTCATATTTTCGATGGTATCTACTTCATTATGCAAAAAGAATACTTGTCCGCCGCGTTTGAGTTCCCGCAATATCGCTTCACGAATAGAACTTTCAGAAAAAGCTTTGACAAAAGTTTTGACCGCCAATCGCTTTTCTGGTGCTGTGGTAATCAAAGAGAAATCACGCAAACCTTCTAATGCCATGCTCAATGTGCGTGGAATCGGCGTTGCCGTCAGTGTTAGCACATCCACATTGGCACGCAATCTTTTTAACTGCTCTTTTTGACGCACACCAAAACGATGTTCTTCATCAATAATCACCAAGCCTAAATTGTGAAAATCAATATCAGGTTGAATCAGTTTATGCGTACCAATCACAATATCCACATTGCCATTGGCAATGCCTTCAATGGCTAAACGCGTTTCTTTACCTGCATTAAATCGCGATAAAGAAGCAATGCGTACAGGAAAATCCGCAAAACGCTCCCTGAAAGTCTGCGTATGCTGTTCTACCAACAAGGTTGTTGGTGCCAAAACCGCCACTTGTTTTCCGCCAAAAACCGCGACAAAAGCCGCACGCAATGCAACTTCGGTCTTACCAAAACCCACATCACCACACACCAAGCGATCCATCGGTTGTTCTTTCATCAAATCTTGAATCACCGCCACAATCGCCGCATTTTGATCTTCGGTTTCGGTGTATTCAAAACCATCTGCAAAAGCATTGTAATCCGATTCATTCAGTGTAAAAGCGTGCCCTGTTTGTGCTGCTCGTTGTGCGTATAAATTAAGCAACTCTGCTGCCGTGTCATACGCTTTTTGTGCGGCTTTGCGTTTGGCTTTCTGCCACGAAGCAGAACCTAAATGATGAAGCGTAACATTTTCAGAAGCCACGCCCGCATAACGGCTAATCAAATGCAGTTGAGAAACAGGGACATACAGTTGTGCATCATTGGCGTATTGCAACAACATCATTTCCTCATCATTTTCTCCCAAACGCATATGCACCAAACCTGCATAACGCCCAATCCCATGATTTTCATGCACCACAGGGTCGCCTACTTTGATTTCGCCTAAATCACGCAAAGCCATATCCTGATTGGCTTGCGTCTTCTTACGCCGAGTACGCATTTTGACCGTAGAGGGATACAAATCATTTTCACCAATCACCGCATATTCAGGCAGCCTGAAACCCTGTGCTAAATCTGAAACAATCAAACACAATTCATCTTCACCAAAAGCAAAATCAGCAAAATGATCAATAGGTGTAGGATTTAACCCATATCGCTTCATAAACGACAGCATGGTTTCTCGCCGTCCTGCGGTTTGAGCACACAATAAAATTCGACCAGAATAGGCAGCCTGAAAATCTTGCAACAGTTGCAAAGGCATGGTCTGATGTCGATTCACTGATAAATCTGGCAATAATGTGTCTTGAATTTGATTTTGGGTGATTTGCCAGCGAGCTTTCTGTTTTAAGGCAGCCTGAAAATCATTTGCTCGCCAATACAAAAAATCAGGAGGTAGTGGCGGATATTCCAAATCACTCACCGCCATTTGAAAACGACTGCGAATGTCTGTGGCAAAATTTTCTGCCACTTGTGCCACATCAGTTAATAAAAGAACTCGCCCCTTTTCGCCTAAATAATCCAATACCGATGCACATTCTTCTTCAAAAAACAAAGGCATATAGTATTCAATGCCGTTTCCAAACATTCCTTCTGAAACCGATTGATACGGAATCGCTTGACTGAACTGTGTTTCAATCACTTCCCGAAAACGCTGCCTGAAAAGGGTTTGTGCATTTTCATCGGTAGGGAATTCATGAGCAGGCAATAGGCGAATTTCTGATACAGGCGAAATGGTGCGTTGCGTATCCACATCAAAAATTTTGATGGAATCTACTTCATCACCAAAAAAATCAATGCGATACGGCGTTTGTGCTCCTGCTGGAAACAAATCCAATAAACTGCCACGAACCGCAAACTCGCCTGCTGCCACCACATGACTGACCGCTTGATAACCTGATGCAATCAAATTGCTGCGTAAATCCGACAAATCCGCCGTTTCGCCTACTCGCAGAAAAAAAGTTCGTCCGCCAATAAACGACAAAGGCGAAACCTTTTGCATTGCTGTGGCAACAGGCATCACCACCACATCTAACGCATGATTTTTTAGTTGCCACAATACCGATAAGCGTTCAGAAATCAAATCACGATGCGGAGAAAAATGTTCATACGGCAAAGTTTCCCAATCAGGAAAAAAGGCTGTGCGAACATTCGGAGCAAACAATTCCCAAGCCGCTAAATGTTGCTGGGCTTCTTCCACTGTTGCAGTTAAAACCAATAACGGGGCACCATCAAGGCACCCTGAAAGAAATAAGGGTAAAGCATGAGCAGGAATATGATCAATCGTGATTTTTTGATTGATATCAGGAATGGCAAATGACATGATGATGAACGCAATCGCAAATACATCGTCTCAACATTTAAATTTGTCGCGACATTAAAATCAATGGAAACAAAACATTCCACATCAAAAGAATGATGCCTAAAACAATGGCGTGCGTGTCTTTTTCGCGAATACTCAAAACGGTTGCCATAATCGCACATACCGACCCAATCAACATCAAAAGCACGCCCACAAATGCACCGATACCTTGTCCTTGCATACCAAACCAAATCAACAAAGTGCCAATAATCCCCAAAACAAAAGCCACTGAACGATAAGGTTCGGAACGCAAAAATTTTTCTTTAAGCGTTGTGCGAGGTTGAATAATAGGCTGTTTCATAAGTTTTCATTCCAGATTTAAGTTATCAGGTATTATAATTCAAGTTTATTTGACATGACGCGCATCAATCTTATGACTTATCCCATCCGCAGCAAAATTTGTGGCATCACATCCCCCCAAGACGCTCTTCATGCTGCCAATTTGGGAGCAGATGCGATTGGTTTGGTCTTTTATGAAGCCAGTCCTCGATGCGTTACGATTGAACAATCACAAGCGATTGTCAGCGTTCTGCCTGCCTTTGTGAGCGTGGTGGCACTGTTTGTCAATGCACAACCATCTTGGATTGAACACATTTTAGAAAAAGTCCCTGTGGATATCTTGCAATTTCATGGGGACGAAAGCGATGATTTTTGTCGGCAATTTCACCGTCCATTTATCAAAGCGGTTCGCGTTGCTTCATCACAAGACATTCAGGCTGCCTCTTTGCAATTTCCACACGCCAAAGCCTTGTTATTAGACGCTTATCATCCGCATTTATATGGCGGTACTGGCAAGGCATTCGATTGGCATTTGTTGCAACAAAATCCACCATCTCGTTCATGGATTTTGGCAGGCGGATTAACGCCTGAAAATATCGCCCAAGCCCTAACCATCACCCAAGCAAAAGCAGTGGATGTTTCAGGTGGCGTAGAAGTTTCCAAAGGCGTTAAAGATGTCGATAAAATGAAACGATTTTTAGAAACAGTTGACCTTCACTTTAAATTTAAAAAGGATTTTCAATGAAACCAAAACGATTACCCGAAATTCAACACAAATTTAATAAACAGGCAGATGCCGTAATGGTAGAGCTGCAAAAATTATCAACAATGATTTCCCTGCTCTTTTTGATGTGCATTCTAATGATTTCGATCCTATGATGAAAATCATGGAAATCAAAACAGGTTTAGAACTCACCCAGACTGGTTTAATTTCTGCTGAAAATGCAAAAATGATATTTGCTGCTTTGGAACAATTCATGAAAAATGAAGATGATGAAGACTAAACATCATATACAGGCAACCTGAAAACTTTTTAGGCAGCCTGAAAAACCACTTTTCGCCTATGAAACTTTTCAGGCTGCCATTCTAAAACAAACCATTATGTCCAAAACACAACCCTCTCCCAATATTCTTGCCGCAGATTGCGAACCTTCTTTGGCGGTTTTATTAACGGTCGCTTTGGTGGGCGTTTCAGCGTTTATCAATGTATATTCTGTACAATCCATTTTGCCATTGATGGAACAGGATTTTCACGCAACCGCCATTCAACTGGGGCACACCGTAGGCGTTACCACTTTGGCAATGGCTGTCATTTCACCTTTTATTGGCATTTTGTCCGATGCGATTGGTCGGCGTGGATTGATTATTTTTTCTGTATTTTTCGTCAGTGTCCCCACAGGGGCGATTTATTTTGCGGATAACATTCACACCATTATGTTTTGCCGTTTTCTGCAAGGTTTGGTCGTCCCTGGTATTGCCGTAGTGATTATGGCGTATGTGGGAGAAGAATATCGTGGTCGCTATTTAGCAAAGACCATGTCGGTTTATATCGCAGGAACGGTTTTGGGCGGATTTTCAGGACGCTTTATTATTGGTCATTTAAGCGAATTCATGCATTGGCAAAATGCTTATTTGATTATGGCGTTAATGAATTTAGTGGCATCTATTTTGGTCTTTGCCTTGTTGCCCAAATCAAAAAATTTTATCGCCAACCGAAAAATTCGCCATGCTTTGAACATACTCAATCTGCATGCACACAATAAAGACATTCTTGCTGCCTGTGCCATTGGCACTTGTTTGTTGTTTACTTTGGTGGGTAGTTTTACTTATGTCAATTTACACTTGGCAGCCAAACCTTTTTATTTGAGTTCGGCTTCTTTGGCGAATATTTTTGCCGTGTATTTATTGGGCGTTGTAGTAACGCCGATTGGAGCACGCGTTATCAGCCAAATAGGAGCAAGAAAAACCGTGATGTTGGCGATGGTAGGCACTGTGTGCGGATTGGGCATCACCTTATTGCTTTCATTGTCTATCATTATCATCGGCTTGGCTTTGATGTCTTCGTCCATTTTCATCACACAATCGGCAGTTACCAGTTACATTGCCTCCAAAGTGAATGAGGGGCGTTCATTAGCAACAGGTTTATACAATATGTGTTACTATTCTGGCGGTTTTATCGGGGCTGCCATTTGTGGTTATGCTTACACTTATGCCCAATGGACGGGGACAGTGCTCTTGCTTTTTGTCGTTCAGTTTATTGCATTCGGATTAGCATATTTTTTAATGAAACGACCACACTTTCAGGCTGCCTGAATAAATAAAATCATTGCAATTCTTTTCATTTTCACATAGAGTTTGACCGTTTTGCCAATCAAAAAGTACTATGAAAAACTGGAATCTTCCCATTTTATTGACTTGGTTGCGTGTGGCTTTAATCCCCATATTTACCTTGCTGTTTTTTTTGCCTCCCCATTTTTCGGGGCATTGGGTCAATTATGCCGCAGCCATTATTTTTGCATTGGCCGCCCTAACCGACTGGTTTGACGGCTTTTTGGCACGCCGTTGGCATCAAACTTCTGATTTTGGTGCCTTTTTAGACCCTGTGGCGGACAAACTGATTGTTGCCATCGCTTTGATTTTATTGGTTTATTTAGCACGCACCAGTCCACTGGCGGCGATGATTATTATTGGTCGAGAACTGACCATCTCCGCCTTGCGTGAATGGATGGCACAAATTGGCAAACGCAACAGCGTTGCAGTGGCTTGGATTGGCAAATTTAAAACCGCTGCTCAAATGATTGCCATTTTTCTGTTGCTGATTCATGAAATCCCACACTTGTCGCTGAATTTATCATTGATTGGTAATATTCTAATGACGATTGCCTGCGTTTTGACCATTTGGTCCATGCTGCATTATTTGTGGTCTGCACATCGAGTTTTGCACACACAAAAATAGCAAACTTTCCCAAACCGCCATATATGTGGCAGTTTAAAGCGTTGTCGCATAAGATATCCGTCTCATTTAAACTTCGCCTGTCGATTGGCAAAAGGTCCAATTAAAAAAAAGCATACAGTTTTGTATGCTTTTTTTATCACTTTGCTATAACAAATAGGCAGTATCTTGAAACATATTCACATGAGCAATATCGCTTTGCGTATCGTATTGATAGCCGTTAACCATTAAGACTTGGTCTGATGATTTTTGCAAAAGTGCATGACCATCATCCAAAATATCTGTTAGGCGAAGTTGAGTTTCAGGTTCAGAAAGAACCACAATATCATCATCAGCGGAATTGCTACTTTTATTCATTAAGGAAGAAGAGCTATTTTTATCTTTGATTCTAATAATCATCCCGTCCGTAGTATAGGCACTATTGCCTGCCAGATCTCTAACATCCCATTTAACTTCGTACTTCCCAGCAGAAAGTTCAAGTTCTCCATAATTAAATACATATTCGTACGAAGAAGCCGGATACGAGGAATCTTCCGTTTGCTTAAAGTCTCCTTCTTCCTCAATATCTCCATATAGAGTATCTACCCTAACTGGATTAGTTTCATAAGCGATTGAACCATCATCTTGATCAACAAAAGTAGCCTTAATAATTGCTTTTCGACTCTTTTCTTTGGGATCTCCATCTGTTCCTATTCCTGGAACCGAGATACGAATTTGATCTTTATCGACATCATTATATACTTGAACTCTACCAGAAAAATAATTATCAAACCAAAAGTGTAACCCTTTGGTTTCACTATAATCCCAGCCCTGCCCATTGGGTAGTTCAAATTTTTCTGTATCCGCATAAGTAACCTGAACAGACATGGATTCACCACCATTCAACAAAGGGTTGTTCTTTGGATCATCATATTCAGAATAATTATCATCAGGGACGAAAAGTTTCCTAATGTCTTCATGTGCAATGGTATCACCTGTACCAGTAATCCAATCACTCCATTGGGGAACCTTTTTAGAATTAAAACCAACCAGCACTTTATATTTCCATTCATAACCTTCTTTAAGACCATCAACACGCACCGTTGCATCATTTGTAACCCGATCGCTATTGTCAAAACCTGTATCATTTTTTAAAGAAAGCGAAAGATCGCCAGTTACTGGATGATCTGCTTTGATAGAAACATCAAGTTCTTCTAGCTCGGTCTTAAGTCCTTCAGTATCTTTTACAGTTAAAGACAGTCGAATTTTTCTCTCTCCTGCTCCATCTCTTTTAAGTACATCATAATCAAAACTCCGATCATTTTTAAGTTTAATAACACCCTCTTTCAATGCCTCTAAATCAAAAAGATCCGTCAGATTCAGATCAACAAAACCCTCCCAATCCCGTGCCCATAAGTTATATTCAAGAGAAACCTTGTCATCACGATCATCAGTAACGGTAAATTTAGCGATCTCTATACCTGGCATCTTTTCAACAACCGTTTCTTCATGACTTTCAAGTTTTATAACCGGAGGCTTATTTGGATTGATAACACTCACACTAATGTATTTCACCGCTTCACCGCCCTTGCCATCGGACGCCGTTACCTCCAAGTGGAAAATTCCATCTTTTTTAAAATTCAATGCAGAATTCAGTTTCAGGGTACCTGTGCTGTCAATGCTAAAACGACTATCGCTAACGCGGTAAGTCAGTGTATCGTTATCAGGATCTGTTGCCGTCTCTTTGGTCGGAATCTCTCCTGTCCAGTTTTCTTCTATATCAACCATTTCAAAAGTTTGGCTCCAAACAGGGGCTTGGTTGGCTGGTGGCGTTACTGGGTCATCGTTAGGGTCATTGGTTAGGTCAATATGAACCGTTTTCTCCGCTTTTCCACCTTTGCCATCGGACGCCGTTACTTTTAAAGAGACTGATTTATCTTTTTCATTTTCAAAATCTAATGCGGAATTCAGTTTCAGGCTGCCTGTTTTGCTGTCAATGCTAAAACGACTATCTCCGCTAACGCTGTAAGTCAGCGTATCTTTATCAGGATCTGTTGCCGTCTCTTTGGTCGGAATCTCTCCTGTCCAGTTTTCTTTTACCGTAATCGTTTCAGAAGTTTGGCTCCAAACTGGCGATTCATTCACATTTTCAACATTTACAGTAACCGTTTTCACCGCTGAAAGTTTTCCATCGCTCGCCGTTACTTTCACTTGATGCTGTTTCGCCGTTTCGTAATCCAAAACATCTTTAACTTTCAGGGTGCCTGTTTTACTGTCAATCGTAAATAATTTCTGACTGGCTTCGTCAATACTATAAGTCAGTGCATCACCATCTGAATCGCTGGCTTTGTCCGTAGAAACCGTTGCCCCTTTGGCGTTTTCTTTGATTGAAACCGTTTCAGAAGTTTGACTCCAAACAGGGGGTTGGTTGGCAGGTGGCGTTACTGGGTCATCGTTAGGGTCATTGGTTAGGTTAATATGAACCGTTTTCTCCGCTTTCCCACCTTTGCCGTCAGACGCCGTTACTTTTAAAGAGATTGATTTATCTTTTTCATTTTCAAAATCTAATGCGGAATTCAGTTTCAGGCTGCCTGTTTTGCTGTCAATGCTAAAACGACTATCTCCGCTAACGCTGTAAGTCAGAGTATCTTTATCAGGATCTGATGCGGTTGCTTGGGACGGTATATTCCCCGTCCAGTTTTCTTTTACCGTAATCGTTTCAGAAGTTTTACTCCAAACAGGGGCTTGGTTGGCTGGTGGGGTAACAGGATCGACATCCAGTGCAGGAATAATCACCGTTTTTTCAACCGTTTTACTTTTATTCCCTGCTTGATCCACTGCGGTCATTTGAATGGGCAACAACACTTCGCTATCATCTTGCGGTATATCCAATTTAATTTCGTATTTTCCCGTTGCATCAACAACGATTTTTTCATCCACACCATCAAACTTGGTTTGCAAAGTTGAATTGGGTTCTGCGATGATGGTGATTTTCAGGGTGCCATTGTTGTAGTCGTAATCAATACTTGGTTCTTTAATGGAAGTATCCAAAGTAAATTTTATGGATTGAGGATTGGCGATTGGATTTTTGCCGTCTTCTGATAAGGAAACCTGAACATTTTTCTCGCCATCGCCTGTAATGCTGATTTGATTGCCAGAACCTGCTTTCCAAGTTTTGCCACCATCATTGGAATAAACCCATTTTTGACCATCAACACCTGCCACTTTAATCGTACCGTTGTTGGTGATTTTGTCGCTATTGGAAGCCCCTGTATCCTTTTCCAAAGAAAGTTTAATGGCATTGTTATTCAATGCAGGCGGAATGACAGGGTTATCAGACGCATCATCTTGAACATTGATTTTTACGGTTTCCGTATCTTGCAAACCTTTGCCGTCTTTGGCGGTGATTTTTAAATTGATGGGTTTGTCTGTTTCATAATCCAAAAATTGCCCTGCTTTCAGTTTCAGGTTGCCTGAAACCACTTCAAAACGATTGTCGCTTACTTCATATTGCGGTTTATCGCCGTCTGGATCTTTGAACGAAACAGTGGTAATCGTGGCACCCTGAATATTTTCTTTAATGGAAACTTCATTTTTACCCACAGTTAAATCAGGTTGTTCATTGACATCTTGAACATTGATTTTCACCGTTTCAACATCTTGAAAACCTTTGCCGTCTTTGGCAGTGATTTTAACCGTTACCGTTTTTTCCTTTTCATAATCCAAAAATTGCCCTGCTTTGAGTTTCAGGCTGCCTGAAACAATTTCAAAACGATTGTCGCTGATTTCATATTGTGCTTTATCGCCATCGGGATCTTTGAACGAAACAGTAGTAATGGTGGCACCCTGAATATTTTCTTTAATAGAAACTTCATTCTTACCCACGCTTAAATCAGGTTGTTCATTGACATTTTCTACATTGACTTTCAGCGTTTTAGAAACGCTCGCACCCTTGCCGTCTTTGGCGGTGATTTTTAAATTGATGGGTTTGTCTGTTTCATAATCCAAAGATTGCCCTGCTTTCAGTTTCAGGTTGCCTTTGTCATCAATTTCAAAACGGCTGTCGCTAACGGAATAGGAAATTTTATCGCCATCTTCATCAGTAGCCTGAACCGTAGTAATGGTGGCACCCTGAATATTTTCTTTGACCGAAACTTCGGATTTGCCTAATTTTAACGATGGCAAATGATTGTCAGGATTATTCGGATCAACCACAGGTTTATCATCAGAAGAAGAACCGCCGCTGCCTCCTGCAAGAGCCACAACTGAACCTGCTGCCAATAATCCTGCGGCAATCTTCGCTCCCAAAGGAACTCCTGTTGCAGAAGCACCTGATGACACTTCGGATGCCAAAACAGGTTCAAGAGGAACACCATTGGTAGGTACGGTGGTCATCAGCGTCATATTGTTTGCCATCAGAACATTTGTATCACTGATGGGAAAATATTGCGTATAATTTTCCAAAACCAAAATCGGTTCGGCGTTATCCATCAACACCCAATCCGAGCCCAAAATATATGCTTGCGGTGATTCATGCAGCACCATACCTGTTTCATCCAACAGTTGATATGATGTGTTGGGCTGTGCAGACAATTTAAGCGTTTTACCTGCCTCAATTTGGCGTGTTTCAACAACATAACCATCTCGAATGATGTTTAAACGATACATAATATTTCCTCAAAGCAATCAAAAGGCTGCATTTTAGCAAAAAAAAAAGATACTGACTTCGATTAATCTCTATATCAAATCATTTTTGGCAAGGATAAACCACGAATGAATGCCCATGTGGTAAAGTATTGCACTTCAAATTTAACTTGAATATGCGTATTGAATTATGGATAAAGAACAAGCCTTACAGCCCCATCGTGAAGCCATCGACCAAATTGACCAACAAATTTTAACTTTGCTCAACCAAAGAGCAGAACATGCTCGCACCATAGGCAAACTGAAAGGCACAGGAGCAGTGTATCGTCCTGAACGCGAAGCACAGGTTTTATCTCGTATTCGCAGCTTAAATCAAGGGCCGTTGTCAAACACAGCGGTATCTCGGCTTTTTCGTGAAGTGATGAGCGAGTGTTTGGCGTTAGAAAAACCGTTAAATATCTGCTATTTAGGTCCAGAAGGCACTTTTACGAATCTGGCGGCAATCAAGCACTTTGGACACGCCGCTCATTTAACCGCTTGTGCCACGATTGACGAAGCCTTTCGCACGGTTGAAGCAGGAAACGCCGATTATTTAGTCGCTCCTGTGGAAAATTCAACCGAAGGGGCAATTGGCAGAACGCTTGATTTATTGGTTTCTACACCGCTAAAAGCCTGCGGTGAAGTGGTTTTTCCGATTCATCATCATTTGTTGTCCTTATCAAGCGATAAAAATCACATTCAAAAAGTCTATGCCCATGCACAGGCTTTGGCTCAATGCCACGAATGGTTAAATCAAAACTTGCCGAACGCGGAACGCCGTCCTGTTTCCAGCAATGCACAGGGTGCGGTTTTGGCAAGTGAAGATAAACAGGCGGCAGCGATTGCGTCGTCTGCGGCGGCGGAACGCTACGGTTTGAATAAGGTTGCGTCTAATATTGAAGATATACCCAACAACACCACGCGTTTTTTGGTTTTGGGGCGTCAAGAAACGGGGGTATCGGGCAAAGACAAAACTTCGCTCATTGCTGGGGCAAAAAATGTGGCAGGGGCGGTTCATCAACTTCTGCAACCGTTTGCCGACTTTGGCGTGTCGATGACCAAATTAGAAAGCCGCCCACAACGCGGCAGTTTGTGGGAATATGTGTTTTTTATTGATATTGAAGGTCATCAATTAAACCCAAATGTTGCCACAGCCTTAAATGCCTTAAAGGAAAAAGCATCTTTCTTAAAAATTATCGGCTCCTACCCTGTGGCAAGCGTGTAAATGCTTTCAGGCTGCCTGAAAGTTTGCTATAAGGTTATGATAATGAAAAAAATTTGGCTATTGCCCTTGTGTTTATCGTTAATCTCTTGCGGGGGAACGGAATTAAGTAAAAAAGAAAAACGACGCTTTGAACAGGATAAAATCATATGGAATAAAAAATTAGCAACACTCGAATTAGGAACGGATAAAGCCACAGTGCAAAAATGGCAAGAACAAAATAGAAACGATTACCCAGCATGTTACCGAGTAAAACAATCGCTATTCTATTTTCCTGTTTGCGATTGTATGTTGTTTTCTATTCAATTTGACTATAACGAAAAAAATCAATTAAGCCATAAAGAAATTAAACTTCGCCCGAAAAGTTGTTTATAATTTATTTTTAGGCTGCCTGAAAACTATTTGATTTATTTAAGGAAATATCATTATGTCCCACTCTTTCACCTTAACCGACCACACAGGCAATGTGTTTCAAGCGGCACAACATCTGCCCTTAATTGTGTATTTTTACCCCAAAGACAACACACCAGGTTGTTCCACAGAAGCCGCCGAGTTTTCTTCTTTATACAATGATTTCAAAGAATTAGGCTATGAAATCGTGGGCATTTCACGCGACAGTGTCGCGTCTCATCAAAAATTTGTGTGCAAATTAGATATTCCTTTTGCCTTACTTTCCGACCCTGACGAAACCGTATGCCAACAATTTGGCGTGATGAAAGAAAAAAATATGTACGGCAAAAAAGTATGGGGCATAGAACGCTCGACCTTTATTTTGAACAAAAAAGGCGAAATTGTGCAGGAATGGCGAAAAGTCAAAGCGGCAGGGCATGCACAAAGCGTTTTAGAATGGGTAAAAAATTTTCAGGCTGCCTGAACAATTTTTTCGATAATTGCGTCAATGGTTTGTTGATAATGCTCGTCAATCAGCACGATATTTTCTTTGCTAAATCCTTGAATATATTGATGATTATCTTCTTTTAACTGTTTTATATCACAAGCGGATTCTAATCGCTGTTCTATGTCGCAGGCGTGTTGTTTGATTTCATTAAAATGCGTGTCGATAAATTGATTGCTCATTGCCAAGCAAATAAAACGAATATCACGCCAATAAAATTCATCAAAATCCTGCCGAAAAGAAAAAGGAATGTAACAACCTTCCACAATAAGATTTTGTTGATTTTCAATCGCCGTTTTCACCATTTCACGCACAATCGCCCATAGATACGGCGTAAGAGCGTCATCATCTTGAACGGTTAAATGCGTCATACCACTTCTAATTAAGCCCATTTTCAAATGGTCTATCGACAAATACGGAGCGTGTATTTTTTCTAACAAGCGTTGAGCCAAAAGCGTTTTGCCTGTATGCGTTGCACCAGTGATGAGAATAATCATGCTATTGAAACTTTTTTCCTATCAGTTTTGCCAAAATTTCAGCCTGCCTGTTCATATCTACTTCTCTGCATGGAAAATGCTTTCAGCCTGCCTGTTTAGAGCAATACGCAAGAAAAGCCTACACAGCGTAAGCAATAGAAAATATCTTGATAAAAAAAATCCCATGCAATGATTTTATGGCATGGGATTTTTTTCAACTATTTAGATTTTTTCGCCAAATCGAAGCGTATCATTTTATTCAAACCCTCAATCAGTTGTTCATCTGAAAAAGGTTTGCAGATAAATCCCCTTGCCCCATATTTAATGGCTAACAAGCCTGTGGCTTTATCAGATAAGGCGGAAACCACCAAAATATTTACCGTAGGCTTGATGGTTACCAAGCTTTTAATACATTCCAAGCCGTCTACATTGGGCATGGTTAAATCCATAGTAACCACATCTGGGCTAAACTGCTTGCATTTTTCAATGGCATCGGCACCATCTACTGCCACTGCCACCAATTCCAGTTGGTTTTTATCAAAAGTTCGCTCAATGCGTTTGCGGATAATGTTGGAGTCATCAACAATCATGAGTTTATACATAAAAAGTCCTTACTATTGTTATACCAAAGGAAAGTTAATGGAAAAACGCGTAAATTGCCCTTCTTGTGAAGCAATTTTCAGTTTGCCATGAATTTCAGCAATGCGTTCGCGGACAATATCCATACCCACGCCACGACCTGCATCTTCATTGCCTTTTTCGGCAGTAGACAGCCCTGAATCAAACAGATGCATCATCAATTCACGCGTGGTCATTTGATTGGCTTCTTCTTGTGTTGCCGTACCGTTTTCTACCAATTTTTGGCGAATTTTATCAAAATGCAAACCTGAACCATCATCTTCTATCAGAAGTTCTGCGGTATTGTTGGGCTGACGCATCAATTTTACTTGAACATGACCTGTTTCCGATTTACCACCTTGTTGGCGATGAGCAGGCGTTTCTATGCCATGAACCACTGCATTGCGGAGCATTTGTACAGCAATTTCTTTCACACGGTCTTTCAGGCTACCTGAAAGCATATTGTCGTCCATACCTTCACAAGTCAGTTGTACTTTTTTACCATTGCGAGATGCGATGTCTTGTGCAAATGATGCAAAATATTTTTGCATGGTATTGCTTGGTGCCGCAACAGTTGTAGCACCAGCAGATACAGGGGCTCTTTGCGTGATGCGGTCATTCAATTTACTGATAATGCCATGTACAGACATCACTTCGTCCAGCATCATGGTTAAGCCCAAGAAGTCATTCCCTGTCAAGCGTGGATTGTCTTGCAATTCTTTAATTTTAGATTCCAAAGCTTCGCATTTAGAAACAAACGCAGAAAATTTAAGAGCAGACGCTTCACCTTTCATGCTGTGTGCTTCGCGGAAAATCAAGCGAGCTTTTTCTTGCAAAGCGGCACGGTCTTGTTCTGGACGGCGTAAAGCATCGTTAATATTTTCGATGCGTTGACCACTGGTGCGGATAAAGTTATCCAAAAGATCAGGCTCAACCGCAAGCAACGAACCCAACAAAGCAACCTGTGAATCGTTGAGTGCTCGTTCTGCTTCCAATTTTTCTTCCATCACGATGGCATCGGTGATGTCGTTGACCGAACACAACACCTTATCCAACTGCTCACCATTGTATGCACGGAAGAATTTAAAGTCCAAATGGCGTGTTCTTTCATAACCTTTGCCGTCATCCACTTTCACTTCCACACGACGCAGCGGATTTAAATCGTCAATCAAATCTTCCACCACCCAATCGGAATAAAGTTGTTCGATAAAGGTTTCAGTAACTTCCATCGTTTCTTGGTCTACCAGTTTGGTCATCACCTCATTCAGCTTTTTACCGCCAATGCCTTGTTGTCCAATAATATTTTCCAACTGGGCTGAATATTGATGCCCTACATTCAAATCTTTGTCGACCAAGAATAGACCTTCACCAATGGTATTCAAAATTTGTGTGGTTTCGTTGCGGGCTTCTGCCATCTGTTTATCCATCCTATTCAAACGACCAAACCCTAAAAATACCACCAACATCAACAGCACAAACGATGCCAGCAAAATACCAGCCTGAATTTGTGTTAATTCTCTTTGTAAACGGAGCACATTGGCTTGAATCAACTCTCTAATACGCAAGGCATCTCGTTGCAATACACGAGAGTATTCACGAGTATAACTCATGACATATTGTGCGTAATCACGAGTCAAATAGCCTGTGTCTTTTTCCAATTCAAACTGTTTTAAAAGTGGATAGTAATAATCCCAAACGGGTTTAGACACACTGAACGCCAAGTCGTTATCACCACCTTTCAACTGCACACGACTAACAGTGATGGTGTCCCCTTTGGCATCGACCACAGAACCGCCATGCTCCAATACATTCGAAATTTTGGTGTATTGTTCTGCCAAACGGCGAATTTCTGTACGACGGAATAGCGTATTCGCAGGGAAAGCATCTACTGGAATGGCATTGACTTCTTCACCTTGCTTTAAGCGTGCTAATACTTCGTTGGTCAAATAAGATTCTTGTGAGAACGCAATACGCGCAATTTCTTGCACAATTTCAGCCATTTCACCCACTAACGCTGTTTTACGCGTTTCTTCTGTAATCTTTTTGGTATAAACATAGGTAATTTGCGACAGTGCCACAATCAATAAGATGAACCCCAAAATGATCAACACCAAAATACCATACCGTGAAAACCAACTGGCTTCTTTTTGGACGACTTTTTTATTTTCACTCATGATGATTCATCCTTTTCGTTAGTTTAAAGAACGCAAGGGCGCCAAAACTGTACCACTTTCGTCCATATCCACAGCAAGACCTTCTAAAACAGGTCGTTGCGTTGCCAAATTAGCTGCCATGCGAACGGCAACACGCACTTGTGTATCGTAATCATTCACGATGGTGGCAAAAATACGACCGCTTTTGACACCTTCTTGCCCTGCTGGTGTGGCATCAATACCAAATACAGGGATTTTCTTACCCAAAGTTTCCAAGGCTGCCGCTGCCCCCAATGCCATGTTGTCATTGCCTGCGACAATCACTTCCACCTGCTCAAATTCTGGATTATTAGTAGCCCATGTGTTGATCAATTCTTGTGCCACTTGTTGGTTGTATTGTGCGGTTTCACGCAACAGCACTTCCACCTTGCCTGAACCTAAACCATGTTGTGGATGAAATTTCAAACTTTCTGCCACCCAGTCGGCACGCGGTTTGGCTGATGTGATGGCAGGATTACCAACCAAAATGGCAATTTGCATTTTGCCATCGGCATTTTTATCCCATTCAGAATGAACTTTCCAAGCAGTAAGCACTTTTTCAGCCTGCAACATACCCGCTTGTCGGTCATCTGACGACACAAAATGAGCAATTTCACAATCTTGTAATGCTTTATTACCAGGAGAACGATTGATGTACACCACAGGGGTTCCACGAGCACACATTTTGGTAGCAAAATCTTTACCCACTTTGGCATCTGCCAAATTAACCACCAAAGCTTTTGCCCCATTAGCAATCATTTTTTCAATTTGTTGGTCTTGTAATTCTTGATTATTTTGTGATGATTCCAGTTGCAATTCCAGTTGTTTGTTTTCGGCCGCAACGCTTTCTAACGAACGATACATACCTTGGAAAAATGGATTGGTATCAATGGCACTAATCACAGCACCAATATTCGTAGCGGGAATACCTTCATCTTGTTGGGTTTGAACTTCTTGAAATTGACAAGCAGCAAGACCTGCCACCATCAGTACTGCTATGATACTTTTGAGATGCATTACAGTTCTCCTTAAACAAAAAGCGGATGATTATTATAAATTAAGTAGGCACCAAATTAGTATGGATTTTTTAAGCATTTCGCTTGATTTCTATTGATGTACATCAATTTTGGCATAAGTAACAAAAAAGGTGCTATTTTTGAGTAGCACCTTTTAAAGTAACAAAAAAGGTGCTATTTACTCTGTTTTAAAGATAAAAAATCCTTAATAAACAATATCTTATTGCGTCTATTCATACCATGATG
>JAGCOT010000129.1 GCA_017645365.1 Neisseriaceae bacterium | reverse complement strand
AAGATTTTGAGTGGTCGTACCGCCTTTTGCATCTTTGGCGGTGATGGTGAGATTGATGGTTTTTTCTTTTTCAAAATCCAAAGCATTGCCTGCTTTCAGTTTCAGGTTGCCTTTGGAATCAATTTCAAAACGGCTGTCATTCACAGAATAAGAAACTTGATCGCCATCCGCATCATCGGCTTTTACTGTGGTGATGATTTCGCCCTTTTGATTTTCTTTGATCGAAACTTCGGATTTACCCAGCGTTAAAGATGGCAGGTGATTATCAGGATTATTGGGGTCGATTGCAGGTCCATCAGAAGAACCGCCACCACCGCCAGCCCCAGCCGCAACGCCACCTGCTGCCAATGCCAGCAAACCGCCCAAAACCATTGTACTTTTAGAAATACCTGTTTGAGAAGCCAAAACCGCTTCACTTGTTGCGACTGTTTCGCCCGCAGGAGGCACCAAAGCCGCCAATTCAGGAGCATTTTGATATTGCACAAGCACAAATTCAGGCTGCCCATTTTCGCCATAAATAATCAAATCTTCGCCTGATTCTTGCATGGTCAAACTTTGTGCAGGATTGCCGTTGTCGTCCAGCAACTCTACTTGATCATTCTTGTTGATTTTGATTTTTGCCGTTTGCCCCTTTTGGGCTTTGATGGTTTTGCCATTGATGACTAATACACTCATAATGCTTCCTAAAAAAATAGTTAAAAAATGATGCCCTATGGCATCAATCGACTATACTATTATGTATGTTTTTTCTTGGCAATAACCGTGAGCGATAATAATGCAAATTAAGGTCATTTTGTATGATGAATACAAAAACTTTCAGGCTGCCTGAAAAAACAGGCAGCCTGAAAAGTTGATTGAGCGATTTTATAAATCCAAAATCAAACGAGATGGGTCTTCTAATGCGTTTTTAATCGCAACCAGTGTTAACACTGCTTCTCGTCCGTCAATCAAACGATGGTCATAAGACAATGCCAAATACATCATGGGGCGTGCCACAATTTGACCATCTTCGACTACGGCACGCATTTTGGTAGCGTGCATTCCCAAAATGGCAGCTTGTGGCGGATTGATGATGGGCGTACTCATCATCGAACCAAATGTACCGCCATTGGTGATACTGAATGTGCCACCTGTTAAATCTTCTAATGCCAGTTTGCCATCTTTGGCTTTAACGGCAAATTCAGCGATTTGTTTTTCAATGTCTGCCAAGGACATTTGGTCGGCATTACGCAAAATGGGCACCACCAATCCACGCGGAGAACCTACGGCAATGCCAATATCAAAATATCCATGATAAACAATGTCTTCGCCATCAATAGAAGCATTGACGATGGGGTATTTTTTCATCGCCGCAATCGCTGCTTTCACAAAGAATGACATAAAGCCTAAACGAACGCCATGTTCTTTTTCAAACTGTTCTTTATAACGAGCACGCAAATCCATAACAGGTTGCATATTGACTTCGTTAAAGGTAGTCAAAATGGCGTTTTCTGCTTGGGATTGCAATAAACGCTGTGCCACTCTTTGACGCAAACGCGACATGGGAACGCGTTGTTCTGGACGATCGCCATCAATTTGAATGGCTGGGGCTTGAACGCTTACCGAAGAAAATGTTTTATTGCTGGCAGTTGCAGAAGAAGTTGTTGGCGTGTTTTTTACTAAATCTTCTTTCAAAACACGACCATCACGACCACTGCCTTGAATTTGTTCAGGAGTTAAACCTTGTTCGGCTGCCAATTTTGCCGCAGCGGGCATTAAAGGTGCAGAAGATGCTTTGGCATTAGATGTTGTTGCAGGCTTTTCAGTTTCGGCAGGCTTGCTGTCTGATGTTTTGGCATCGGACGCTTTGGCAGAAGTGTCGATTTTAGCAATCACTTGTTCTTGCGTAACGGTTGCCCCGTTTTCTTGCAAAATTTCAACCAATACGCCAGATTCAGGAGCTGGCAATTCTAAAACCACTTTGTCGGTTTCTAAATCAATCAAGTTTTCTTCACGCTGAACAAAATCACCAACTTTTTTGTTCCAAGTCATTAAAGTGGCTTCTGTAACGCTTTCAGGAAGCACGGGTACTTTTACTTCAATAATCATAAGATGATCTCCAAAAAAATCAAATAAGTTGTGAATGGTCTGTTAATTAAGGGAAACATTCACTTCATAAACTGTTTCAGGTTGCTATCCCCACATGGAAAAAACTTTCAGGTTGCCTTATAGGGTTAAAGCATCATTCACCAGTTGGGCCAACTGGGCATCATGTTTGCTCTTATAACCCACCGCTGGCGATGCACTGCGAGGACGACCTGCAAAACGCACTTGGCATTTTCCTGCTGCCTGTTCAATATCATGACGAATTTGAAACCAAGCACCCTGATTTTGTGGTTCTTCTTGCGTCCAAACGACTTCTTTGGCATTGGGAAATTTTGCCAACTCTGCCATCAATAAATCTTGTGGGAATGGATAAAGTTGTTCCACACGAATGATGGCGATTTTGTCTTCCAGTTTGCGTTCATGTCGAGCATTGGCAAGATCGTAATACACTTGACCTGCACACAAAATAATGCGTTCAACCGATTGTGCGTCTTTGCGTTCGATAACATCGCCAATCACAGGACGGAATGATGAACCTTCGGTAAAGTCGCTTAACGGACTCATGGCATCTTTGAAACGCAATAAGCGTTTGGACATGAAAATAATCAACGGTTTGCGATAAGGACGCAAAACTTGACGCCGCAATACATGGAACATTTGTGAAGCTTCGGACATCATCACCACTTGAATGTTGTCTTCGGCACACAGTTGCAACCAACGCTCTAAACGCCCCGATGAGTGTTCAGGACCTGCACCGTCATAACCATGAGGCAAAATGACGGTTAAGCCACATAAACGCCCCCATTTGGTTTCACCAGAGGTGATGAATTGGTCAATCGCCACTTGGGCTCCGTTGGCAAAGTCGCCAAATTGTGCTTCCCAAATGGTTAAAAAATTAGGTGCCGCACAAGCATAGCCGTATTCATAAGCCAAAACAGCTTCTTCGTTCAAAATAGAATCAATCGCCAAGAACCCTGCTTGATTGTCTGCAATATGCTCCAACGGAACATAAGTACCCTGATCCCAGCGTTCGCGGTTTTGATCGTGCAATACTGCATGACGATGAGCAAAGGTGCCACGCCCAGAATCTTCACCCGAAATACGCACGCCAACGCCTTTGGTTAAAAGAGAAGCATACGCCAAGGTTTCTGCCATGCCCCAATCAATCGGCTGCTTGCCATGCCCCATTTCACGGCGTGCGTCCAAAATTTTGGCAACAGTGCGATGTACGGCAAAATTTTGCGGAATAGTGGTTAAACGGTCAGACAAATGAGCAATATCCGCCGCAGATAAAGCAGTGTCGACATAATCCGTCCAATGAGTGTTTTTATAAATCGACCAATCAGAAGCGTATTTGCGTTTGTAATTGCTCAAACGGGTAAGTTCTACATGTTCGCCTTTATCCAACGCAGCACGGTAAGCGGCAATCATGTTTTCTGCTTCATCCGTGCTGATATTGCCTTCTTGTACCAAACGCCCTGCGTATAAAGTGCGAGTGCCCGGATGAGCATGAATTTTGCGATACATCATCGGTTGAGTCAGCATGGGATCATCGCCTTCGTTATGACCCAATTTGCGATAACAAACGATGTCAATCACCACATCTTTTTTGAATGTTTTACGATAATCCAAGGCAGCCTGAACTACATAACATACGGCTTCGGGGTCGTCTGCATTGACATGGAAAATCGGTGCATCAATCATTTTGGCAATGTCGGTGCAGTAAAGGGTAGAACGCACATCACGCACATCAGAAGTAGTAAAGCCAATTTGATTGTTAATGACAATATGAATGGTACCGCCTGTCATATAACCACGCGTTTGCGAAAGATTGAAGTTCGCCTGATTAACCCCCAAGCCAATCATCGCAGAATCACCATGCACTAAAACAGGCATGATTTGGTCTTGTCCATCTAAACCCATATGATGGCGACGGCGTTGTCGAGCCCTAACGCCCCCTTCCACTACTGGATTGACGATTTCCAAGTGAGATGGATTAAATTCCAAAGAAACATGAACAGGACCACCAATCGCAGCTAAATCAGCGGTAAAGCCGTTGTGATATTTCACATCGCCACTGGGCAATTCTGTTTCTTGCGTGCCTTCAAATTCGGCAAACAAATCGGCAGGTTTTTTACCCAAAACATTCACCAAGACATTCAGCCTGCCTCGATGAGCCATGCCGATAATGACTTCTTCCACGCCTTGTACAGAAGCATTTTGAATCAAATAATCCAAAGCAGCGATGAATGTTTCGCCACCTTCCAAAGAAAAGCGTTTTTGCCCAACATATTTCGTATGTAAGTAACGCTCCATCGTTTCCGCAGCGGTAATTTGACGGAGAATCCGTTTTTTCTGCTCTTGATTAAAGCGAGGAGTTGAAGATTCACTTTCAAAACGGTCGCGAACCCAGTTGCGTTCCTTGGTGTTGGTGATGTGCATAAATTCCAAACCGATGGTATTGCAATAGGTTTTTTCTAATTTGGCGATGATTTCAGCCAAAGTCATACGACCTGTGGCAGAAAAGCTGGGAATGACCGAAAATGTTTTGGTTAAATCTGAATTTTCCAAACCATGCGTCGTTAAATCTAATTCAGGAACAGAGCGTTCTCCTGTGCGTTTTAAAGGATCTAAATTGGCTTTGCGAGCACCCAAAGTACGATAAGCAGAAATAAGGTGCAAAACCGCCACTTGTTTTTGCATATCTTCCATCGCTGGTGGGCGGGCAGCCGTAACCTGTACATTGGGATGGCGAGTCATTTCAGAAACGGCTTTTTCAATCCCTAAACGCGGACGGTCTTTTTCGACAACGCCAGGTAATTTTGCCAATTCATCAAAATAAGATTTCCAATAGTCGCCAACGCTGTTTACATCGTTGAGATATTGTTCGTACAATTCTTCAATATAAGGTGCATTAGAACCGAATAGATACGAAAGCGTAGATCGATCTTTCATCATCATAAGCCTCAATTCGTTGGATTACTAAATTTAATTGGTATTTCAGGCAGCCTGAAAAGGTTTCAGGCTGCCTGATTGAAATATTCTAATATTTTAACAAATTTTCGGATATTTTCGAAAATGAAAATAAGGTTTATTTGCACGCAGTGCAAATGGTTATTGACGAAGTCAATAACAGGTTTGCGAAGCAAACAAACCGCAATTTTTTATCATCCACAAAGCGAAGTTAAAGTATCACCCCTGCGAATGTTTTCGGGTAACCCTGTCTACTTCTTCTTGCGAACCTAAGATCACCGCTACGCGTTGATGCAAACCTGTGGGTTGAATGGTTAAAATAGCTTGCATCGCATTGGTTGCTCCGCCACCTGCTTGGGTGATTAACCAACTCATGGGATTGGCTTCGTACATCAAGCGTAATTTTCCAGGTTTTGATGGGTCTCGATGATCTTTGGGATACATGAATACGCCACCACGCATCAAAATGCGGTGCACTTCCGCCACCATGCTGGCAACCCAACGCATATTGTAATTTTTACCACGCACGCCATCTTTGCCTGCTAAAAGTTCATCAATATAATCACGCATAGGATTTTCCCAATGGCGATAATTGGACATATTGATGGCAAATTCGGCAGTTTCAGCAGGGATGGTGATGTTTTCTTTTGTCATGATGAATTCATTTTTATCATTTAAAGTGAATGCAAAAACGCCATGTCCAAAAGTTAACACCAGTTGCGTTTGTACGCCATACAAAACATAACCTGCCAAAACCTGATTTGCTCCTGATTGCAAGAAATCACTTTCTTTCAGGCTGCCTGAATTGGGCTTGGGTAAAACGGAAAAAATCGTGCCAATCGAAATATTGACATCAATATTAGAAGAACCGTCCAAAGGGTCAAATAAAACCAAATAACTGCCTTTTTCAGATCCAGAAACAAAGGTGTCTTCCTCTTCGGATGCCAGCCCTGCAACCGAATTCGTGTTTTGCAGGGTTTGAATCATAATCTGATTGGCAATCACATCCAATTTTTTTTGGGCTTCACCCTGAATATTGCCGCTGCCTGCTTCGCCTAAAACATCAGACAACGCCCCCAACCGCACTTTTTGACTGATTTGCGTGCAAGCGTTAACAATGCTTTTGGCTGTTTGTATTAAATCATCAGGTAAATGATGTTGCTTTTGATGCTGTTCTAAAAAAGATAACAAACTCATGTTTTTCCCTTCAATTTCAGGCTGCCTGAAAAGCCTTTAATGCACGCTCCAAGCGGATTAAACCTTCATTCATGTCTTCATCATTCAAGAGCAATGATGGAGCCAGTCGCAAAACATTGGTCCCTGCTTGAAGTACCATAAGTTTTTCTTGCAATGCCAGTTGCACCAGTTTGCCTGCTTGACCTTGATATTTTTCGGATAAAACACAACCAATCAACAAGCCCATGCCTCGCACTTGCTGGAAAACGCCTGTTTTTTCACCCAATGCCGTGAGTTTTTTGCGTAATTCTTCGCCTTGTTTTTCTACATGACGCAGGGTTTCAGGAGCATTGATCAAATCAAACGCACGCGAACCTACTGCACAAGCCAATAAATTGCCACCAAAAGTAGAACCATGCGAACCAGGTGTGAATGATTCAGCATAATGTTGAGTACATAACATTGCCCCAATCGGAATACCACAGCCCAATGCTTTGGCAGAAGTCATAATGTCAGGCAAAACGCCAAAATGCTCATGAGCGAATAATCGACCAGTTCTGCCCATGCCTGTTTGTACTTCATCAAAAATCAAGGCAGCCTGAAACTTATGGCACAAATCGCGTGCCGCTTGTGCATATTCTTTTTGCACAGGCAAGACGCCACTTTCGCCTTGAATGGGCTCCATAATTACCGCACAAGTATTTTCATTGACTGCTTCTTGTAAAGCCTGAATGTCGTTAAACGGAACATGACGAATGCCCGCAGGCAGCGGTGCAAAATCTTGACTGTATTTAGGTTGACCGCCAACGCTGACAGTAAACAATGTGCGTCCATGAAAACTATTCACGCAGGAAATGATTTCATTTTTTTGACTACCAAAATGGTCTTTGGCGTGTTTGCGTGCCAATTTAAGTGCGGCTTCATTGGCTTCCGCACCAGAATTAGCGAAAAAAACCTTATCTGCAAAACTGTTTTTGACTAATTTTTCTGCCAATTCTTGAGCAGGTTGCGAAGTATAAATATTGGAAATATGCCAAACTTTTTGCGATTGTTCTTGCAAAACACGCACCAATTCAGGGTGGCAATGACCCAAAGCATTAACGGCAATACCGCCTGATAAATCAATGTATTCTTGGTCTTCAATATCCCACACACGAGAACCTAATGCGTGTTTGGGAATCATAGGAGCAAAAGCAAAATTGGGGGTAAGGTAATTATGTTCCATAGGTGATATTCCTGTTTATTAAAGGATTAAGTATAAACCCAAAATGACGCCAAATAAACGCAATAAAATACCTTTAATCAATTTTGTACAACAAAAAGCATGAAAAATCATTAAAATTTCCACCAATTTGCCAAGTTAACAGTTGAAATATGTTAGAGTAATCACTGAATTTGGTATTTTTATCAAGCATCAATAAATACATCACACACAAGAGATTTGAACTATGGAATTTACAAACGACCCAACACTCGTTGCAATGTCTATTGCAGCGGTTATTCTTTTGATTGTCATTATTGCATTATTACGCAAAATGCCTCGTCAAAAGATTTCGGAAGATAAAACAACAACTCAATGGTGGGAAGAAAAATCCCGCCCAGAAGATAAGCAAGAAGTTTTAAGAACTGCCTATCCTTCCGAAGATGCCGCAAAAAAAATTACCAAACTTAAACCCAAAGTCAAAACCAAACGCTTTGTAGAATCAACAAGCAAGCAGGAAGAAACTGTTGTTCAAAACAAAGAAGCGAAACCATCAAAAGACAAAAAAGCAAGCAAAGAAGTTGCCGAAAAAGATTTAAGCAAAGATATTGAAGCCATTCCGCAAACTTTTCCAGAAGAAGAAATAGGCAATATTGACGATATAGACGAAACCATTTCCGTCAATAAGACCGATTGTTTCAGCGAATATTTAATCTTCAAGCAATTCGGCTATCAAGATCAAGCAGCAGAATTTTTAAATAAACATCTGTTGGCATTAGACGACCGTCCGCATGATTTATTGATTGAATTATGCAGCCTGTATTTGGAATGTGGTGATATTCATCAATTCGTAATCGCCTTGAAACAATACGAAAAAGATTTTTCACCCGCAGAGTTGGAAGCCTTGGTCAAAACAGCAATGGAAGTTGAATCCATGAATATTGAATTACTGGATTTTGCTAAACAAAAACTCTCTTGGACAGAGGAACAAATCCAACAGATACTTCAAGGACAACAAGATTTCGATTAAAGTGTTTAGATGATGCGACCGTTTAATTTAAAAATGGTCGCATTTCTGGCAAAAGCGGAAAAGGATAGGAAATGTCCGATTGGGCGTGAATTCGCATACGCAACATCGTTAAGGCTTTGGCGGTTTCAACCGTAATGTTTTCATTCGACAAATGCAATAAGGCGTGCACCACCATTTCATAGTCGTCCTGATGAAGGGCGTTATCGCCGTGTCCTAATTCATATAAAAAACCACGCACACTATCGGGCAAAATGTCCATCTCATTACGCGTAAAAACACGGCGATAATGATGTACCACAGCAGATTCTTTAACGGTATTAGGGTGAAATAAATCATTCAAACAACGCATCACCATGCTCATTTCATAATGAGAACAACCTTCACTCATCAAAAAAGCCAATACATCTTGCTGATAATCGTCAGAAGTCAATTCAGCCGTTTGAGCAAATTCCCAAACAGAAAGCAATAAAACATAAAAAGGTAAAGGTTCGTTGGTTTCTGGTGTATCCATTTTCTATGCCATTTATATTAAATCATGCGTTGATAACGACCGCCTGCCACACTGGCGATTTGTCCTGCCAATTCTAATGTGAGCAACTGTTCGTATAAATCAGCAGGGTGCATATGCAGTTTTTGTACCAGTTCATCAGGATGAACCGCATCAAAACCCATTGCCGTCAGCAAATCGCAAGGTTCGGCATTATACACATTTTGTTCTGTGAGCGTTATGGAGGAGAGCGTTTTTTCAGGCTGCTTTTGTAAAGATTGTGCAGGCAGGCTGAAAAAAGTTTGTGTTGGAGTGGTTTGTTGGTATTCTTCTAAAATATCTGCCGCATTGGTTACCAGCTTTGCTCCATCACGAATCAAACGATGACAGCCTTTAACTTGCGGATTGTAAATGGAACCTGGTACTGCCATCACATCTCGACCAAATTCATTGGCCAAGCGTGCAGTGATGAGTGAACCTGATTTTTCTGCCGCTTCAATCACCACTGTGGCACGCCCTAATGCGGCAATAATGCGATTGCGTCGTGGGAAATGTGCCGCCTGCGGTGCTGTTCCCAACGGAAATTCGGAAACCAGCAAGCCTTTTTCTGCCATTTGATGAGCTAATTCACGATTTTTGGCAGGATATACGCGGTCGATTCCTGTACCTAAAATACCGATGGTGGAATTTTCCCCTCGCAAAGCACCGCGATGAGCGGCAGAATCAATGCCATCCGCAAATCCTGAAACAATGGTAAATCCTGATTCTGCGATTTCATATCCCCATTGTTCTGCGGTTTGTAAAGCTTGCGGCGTTGCATGACGCGAACCTACGATGGCAATCATGGCTTGATTGATTAACTGTGCATTGCCACGCAAAAAAAGAATTGGCGGCGGCGACATTCCTTCTGCTAAAAGAAGTGGATAATCTTCATCGGTTAAAATCATCAAACGGCAATCATCTTGTTCTGCCCATTTTAATGAGGCTTCAACAGTGCTTTCAGCCTGCCTTGAAAGCAGGGCGGAAAGAGCTGCTTCTGGTCTTTCCAAACAAGGGCGAATTTCATCGGCACTGGCTGACAAAACCGCCGATGCTGAACCAAAATGCTTCATTAAAGCCGCAAAAGAAATAGGACCAATATGCGGCGTTAGCGAAAGTAATAAATAATCATACAAATGATTGCTCATTGATATTCCTTGTTATGGATTTTTTGAAAGTTTTCTTGCAACTGTCAATAAAGGCGTTAGTAAACTTTCACCCATACGCAAAGAACGCTGTCCATTCCAACCAAAATCATCATCAGGAAGATTTAAATTATCTTTAAATGGCATTTCCAAAGTAAACGCCAAGCATTGGAAAGTATTGCCGACATAATGGGTCGCCAATCGCAAATCGGCTTCATTGGGTTTGTCTTTGGGATAGCCGAATTGGTCTTGAAAATCAGGACAGGCTGCCTGAAAACTATTTTTAAACAGATTTTCTAAATGGGCAATATTTTCAGAATAATTCGGCACACCTTCTGTTCCAGCAACAAAAACATAAGGAATACTTTCATCCCCATGAATGTCTAAAAAAATATCCACGCCTGTTTCTTGCATTTTTTGACGCACTTGCCATACTTCTGGGCTTTTTTCCAAAGAAGGCTCTAACCATTCGCGATTGAGATTCGCCCCTTTGGCATTGGTGCGTAAATTGCCACGCACGGCTCCATCTGGATTCATATGAGGCACGGCGTAAATGGTGGCAATATCTAACAAGGCACGCGCAGTAGAATCCTGAAAATCAATCAAACGAGATAAAAAGCCCTCCATCAACCATTCTGCCATAGTTTCACCTGGATGCTGGCGGGCAATAATCCAAATTTTGACATCACTGGCAGCCTGATTGCCAATGGTCAGTAAGTTGATGTCTCGTCCATCGCAAGTGTTGCCCAAATCATCAATTTGACACAATCCGCTGCTTTGCACTTCGCCCAATAAATGCAGATGTTGCTCATATGAATAGGGTTCAAAATAAGCGTAATAAACACTGTTTGCCAAAGGAGTGTGTTCGATTTTCAGGTTGCCTGAATCAAAGGTGGTTGGCACGCGAAACCAATTTTGACGGTCGTATGATGCCATTGCTTGATAATCTTCCCAGCCTTTTGGATAGGCACTGTCCATCACATTGCCGAAATCAATCACGCAAGGCAAATAGGCGGCACCCTGAACACGAAAATAAAACCACTGTTTGAATTCCGAAGCATTGTCAGGACGCAAGCGAACTTGGATTTCTCCATTATCTTGAATGGAAAGCACTTGAATACTTCCGCCGTCAAATGATGTGCTGATTTTAATCATTTGTATTCCTCTGTTTGAATGGGGTCAATCGGTATTTGGTGAATATCCCAAACGCTGCTTGCCCAAGAGAGTAAGGCAGGACAGTCATCATCTGGAATATCCTGATGAGGCATTAGATACTGTAACACTCTTTTCAGTATTTTTTCTTTATTTTGCGTTTTCAAAGGTGGAGCTTTGGTTTGTTTGGACCATTTTTGCCCCTCTCTATTGGTGAGTAAAGGCAGATGGGCATAATGTGGCGTTGCTAAATTCAAACATTGTTGTAAATAAATTTGGCGTGGTGTGGAAACCAATAAATCTTTGCCACGCACAATATGGGTTATTTTTTGTTCCCCATCATCCACCACCACTGCTAATTGATACGCCCACAAACCATCAGCACGCAACAACACAAAATCACCAATACTTTGAGCAAGATTTTGTACATAATCCCCCACACAGGCATCGTGAAAAGCAATATTACTGTCTGCCGTTTTGATTCGATAAGCATGACGCAAATGAAAATCAGGATTTTTCAAATGCCTGCAATGTCCTGAATAAATCAAACCGTCTACGCCTTCTTGGCAAGTTTGGCGAATTTGGGTACGACTGCAAAAACAAGGATAAATCAAGTCTTTTTCTTGCAATGCAGATAAGGCTTCGCGATATAAATGATGTCGCTGACTTTGATACACCACTTCACCGTCCCAATAGAGAGAGAATGCCTCCAATGTACGCAAAATGGCATCGGCAGCACCTGCGACTTCTCGGGGCGGGTCTAAATCTTCCATACGCAACAACCAACGCCCATTGTTGGCACGGGCGTCTACATAACTTGCCACCGCAGTCAATAATGAACCAATATGCAAAAACCCCGTAGGGCTTGGTGCAAAGCGTCCGATATAGGTTTCGTGCATTGCGTTATAATGAACGGTTTTGAAATAAAACGAAATTATGCCTGATTTTAACCGCCCTGTTTTAGCAATTGACACTGGAAGTTCGCAAATGTCCTTAACATTGCGTGCACATGGTCGTGATTGGGTTTATGCACAATCCACAGGTCCGCAGCAATCCGAACATCTTTTGCCTGCCTTGCAGCGTTTATTGTCTGATGCACAAGTGAATATCGCTGATTTATCCGCCATTGTTTACAATCAAGGACCTGGAATGTTTACAGGTTTGCGTATAGGCATTGGAGTGGCACAAGGTTTATCTGCTCCTTGGGATATTCCTTTAATTGGCATTCCATCGTTAGATGCTGTGGCATATCAAATTGCGGATTATCCTTGTGTTTTGGCGGCGATTGACGCTCGTATGAATGAAGTTTTTTACGCTTGGTTTGATACACAAAATCATCGGCGATTGAGTGAATATCAAGTAGGCAAAGCAGAAAAAATCAGGCAACCTGAAAACATGAATAATATTACAGCAAAAGGCATTGGCAATGGGTTTGTTGAGCCAATAAATAATATTTCAGGCAACCTGAAAATGCCTACTGCAAGTGATTTTTTGCAATTAGCCAGCACTGGGCGTTATCCTGTATCCAATGCAGAACAAGCCACTTTGATTTATGTTCGCGATAAAGTTGCCCTGACCATTCACGAGCAGAAAAAATAAGGCTTGTTTTAACGCAGTTAAAACTTTTATGAACGAAGTTCATAAAAAAGATTGCGAAGCAATCAAGCCGCAATTTCTGCAAGCGTATGCGAAGCTAAAATAAGATTTGTTTTAACGCAGTTAAAACTTTTTGTAAACGAAGGTCATCAAGCCGTAATTTTTGCCATTGAAGGGGAAGCGAAAACGATGATTACTTGCCGATTTGCCACCGAAGCCGATTTGCCAGCAGTCTATTTAATCAATCGTGAGAGCAATCCGCACACATGGGCAGAACAACATTTTCAGGCTGCCTTATTGAATCAGAATTTATATTTGGCAGAATATCAAAATCAAATTACTGCATTTGCGGTTTGGCAAACTGTATTGGACGAAGCGGAATTGCATTTGATTGTCTGCGACCGTTCATTTCAAAAAATGGGCATGGCATCAGCACTTATTCAAGATTTTGTGGTACAACATCAAGAAGTGAAACGATTGTTTTTAGAAGTACGAGAAAGCAATCAAGCAGCACGAAATTTGTATCAAAAACAAGGCTTTTACATCACAGGTCGGCGGAAAAATTATTATATGTTTCCGATTGAAGATGCTTTAATTATGGAAAAATCATGTTAAGTGGACGATATATTCATCTTTTTCATGTGTTGGATTTGGGCGTTACTTGGCTCAATCGCAAAGCATCTGTTGCGGGCAAAAAAGCAGTTGTTGCTCCTCAAAAAGCTGAAATTTCAAAACCCGAAATCCCCAAATCAGAAGTCAAACCCGCTGCTTTTGTTAAGCCCAAACCAATCATACAAGAAGAAAAACCTGTTTGCGACATTCAGGCTGCCATGTTGATGTTGCCAGTGCGTTCGGCGTATGCGGTAACTGAAAACGCATCGCATCGCACCGTCTGGTTGACTTTGCGTTCAGACATTAGTCAACCTGTCGCACAAATGGATAAGGGGGATTTTGGTCTTTTACTCACCCAACTGATTTTTGCAGCGGAAAGACAAACAGTTCAATGGCAAACACTTCCCAATATTCAAGATTTCGAAGCGTCCTATCAAACCATCACCCAAAATGCGACACGCATGGTTTTATTGGGAGAAGATTTGCATTCTATGAAGCATCATTTACCAGTTTTAAAACTGCCTCACCCCGCCAAAATGTTGCACAGCGTTTCTGTCAAAAAAGAAACATGGCAGAAAATCAAAGATTTTTTCAATTTAAATTAAAATAGTTTGGGGCTGTATTAGATTAGCAGTTATGATAGACTGCAAAAATGAAGATAACGCATTGTAAATTAAAGAAATCTGTACAGAAGAAACTGCTTGAATTTTTTGTATTAGAAGTTACAGCAAGAAGTGCAGCCGATATTTT
>JAGCOT010000128.1 GCA_017645365.1 Neisseriaceae bacterium | reverse complement strand
CAAAATATCGGCTGCACTTCTTGCTGTAACTTCTAATACAAAAAATTCAAGCAGTTTCTTCTGTACAGATTTCTTTAATTTACAATGCGTTATCTTCATTTTTGCAGTCTATCATAACTGCTAATCTAATACAGCCCCTATATTTTTTCAGGCAACCTGAAAAAATGTTTAACAATCTTTCAGGCTGCCTATCACAAAACCTGCTCGGCAACTTTTAAGGCTGCCATGATGGTATCGTCCATATCAAAATAACGATACATTCCCAATCGACCGCCAAAAATAACTTTGTTTTGTTGATCTGCCAATGCTTTATATTTTTGGTACAAAGCACTGTTTTTATCATCATTCACGGCATAATAGGGTTCATCACCTTTTCGCCATGTTTGTGGATATTCTCTTGTAATCACCGTAGTGGGCTGCTGACCAAACTCAAAATGCTTGTGTTCAATGATGCGAGTAAACGGCGTTTGTGCGTCCGTGTAATTGATGACTGCATTGCCTTGATAATTAGCAATCGGCAGTTGTTCGGTTTCAAATTTCAGACTTCTGTATTCCAAAGTACCAAAACGATAATCAAAAAATTCATCAATCATGCCTGTGAAAATCACTTTATCCGCCATGTTGAGATAATTTTCACGGTCGTCAAAAAAATTGGTATTCAGACGAATTTCGGCACCCTGAAACATTTTTTCAATCATTTGCGTATATCCGCCAATGGGAATTCCTTGATAACGGTCGTTAAAATAATTGTTATCAAAAATAAAACGCACTGGAAGCCGCTTGATGATTGAAGCTGGAAGTTCCGTACATGGTCGCCCCCATTGTTTTTGCGTATATCCTTGAATCAAAATTTCATAAATATCTTGACCAATCAAGGAAATCGCTTGTTCTTCCAAATTACTGGGTTCTTTGCCTGCCAATGATTCTTTCATGGCTTTCGCTTGGCTTTCAATCCGATTTTTCGCATCTTCTGGGGTGATGACATCGGACCAAATTTGATGAAAAGTATTCATATTGAAAGGCAGGTTGTACAATTTCCCATGAAAATTGGCAACTGGGGCATTCACATAATGATTAAATTCTGCATATCGATTCACAAAATCCCACACTGATTTTTCATCCGTATGAAAAATATGTGCTCCGTACTGATGAACCTGAATCCCATCCACTTCTTGCGTGTGGATATTGCCTGCCATATGTGGGCGTTTGTCAATCACCAAGCATTTTTTGCCTTGCTGAATTGCTTTACTGGCAATGGTGGCGTTGAATAAACCTGCACCTACAAAAAGAAAATCGTACATCAAAAAACTCCTATCCTTTTAATAATTGATAAATTCTCTTGCTGATTCTGGGAATCCATTCCAAATGGAAAAAAGCCATTGAAAAACAGACTTTCCTATAAAAAGACAAATTGTCATTTCGCCAAATGTATTGAATATCATTGGCTTGGGGGCATATCGCTTGAATGTTTTGCACAAACGAACCCGAAGTGAGTGTAATCACAGGTCGCAACAAGGTCATATAAAAATAGGGCAAATAATTCGATAACTGGTTTTTCTCGAAAAATGTTTGCACACTTGACGCTAATGCGGAAAATTCGGAAATCAGATTCTTTTCTTGTATGTTGGCGATAAAAGAATTGCTGTTAAATTGTGTGTAATGATACAAAAATTGATGAACGAAACTGACTTTTTTAGCCAAATAAAGCAGTTGAATGCTCATAAAATAGTCCTCAAAATAAGAAAATTGAGGCATTTGGATTTTTTGATACAAATCTTTTTTCACCAATTTAGTCCAAACACTTGAATGGATACTGACATCTAATTGGCTTTTCAACCAATCGTGCTGTGCGGTTTCAAAGGGTTCTTTTTTCTCAACTTCCTTACTGGGATAACTCATAAAAAAATCACAGCACACCACATCGGCGTCATCTTTTTGGGCTTGTTGATGCAAAGCAGAAATCATATTGGGTTCAATCCAATCATCGCTATCAACATAAATGACATAATCGCCTGTGGCGTAAGAAAGACCAATGCCGCGTACATGACCCAAATGCGTACGCTCTGATTGATGAATAATTTTAATGTGCTCTTTTCTATTGGGATATTGCTCAATGACTTTTTGCAAAATCTGCACACTTTGATCAGGCGTGTTATCGTTGATGAAAATATATTCGATACTCTCAAAATCTTGCCGAAATAAAGAGTGAGCACATTTTTCAATGTAATCTTCCACTTTATAAATCAACACAACAATACTCACCGCATATCGAGCCATGTTTCTTCCTTAATGATTTGTAAGCCAAGCCATAATATGATGGCTTTTGCGTTGATTACTGGGAGGTAAAGTCATGTAATCACCATACAAAGATTTTAAATACTCATCCCAACAGCAGAAAGTATTAAATTTTTCTTGTTCAAAAACCACTTCACACGCATCACCGATGGCGGATTTTTTCATTCTTTCAGCCTGCCCATAAAGCCCCCAACTGATTGCACCCACATATTCAGAAGCATCGTAATCGTATTGCATTGCCAAACGATTGAGATAAAGAGCAGAACGAGAACGCCATTTTAAAGACAGCAAGATGGGTTTGGCGATTATCCTTGCTATTTTTTTCCACAGATTTTGTCCTTCTCCCAACCTTGCCCCGCAGATATTAAAAATTCTTCGATAAAAAAAGGCTTGACGATAGATTTTCTGCACTTCATCCATGTTTTCAGGGAGCCCGTCCAAAGGGATAATATCAATCCAAACATGACGATGAATTTCATCATCGGAATATTGAGCCCATAATTTCGTGCGTGTATCCACCAACTTACCAAAAGGCAATAAATTTTGCCCATTTTCACAAAACAACCATTGATAATGCCTGTGTTGGTATTGTTTTGACCATTCAATCAAACGATTGTAATCACTTCTCGGCATGCCAACATCAACATCATCATCCCATGGAATAAAGCCTTGATGACGGATTGCACCCAACAATGTTCCACCGATTAAATAATATCTTAATCCTAATTGTGTACAGATGTTTCTCAACTCAATCAATAAATCCAACTCGATTTTTTTGATTTCATCTAATGAAAGTGGGGAAGAATCAGTCATCGCAAGACAATTTAGACAAGTTTTTAATCAATTTCAGGCTGCCTTTCCATTCAGGCAACCTGAAAATAGGCAGCCTGAAAAAATTTACTCCATAGAATAATCCATTTTCTTCAACAGATATTCAAATTCTTCTGCCGATGCGAAATGAAAAGTAATTTTTCCCTGCCCATGCACACCTGTTTGAATTCGCACATCCATGCCCAACCATTCCGATAATTTTTCTGCCAATCTTTCAGTATCAGGGTCTTCTGGACGCTTGCGTGATGGCTTTTGTCCTGATGCAGATGCACGCTTTTCCATTTCACGCACCGACCAGCCTTTTTTCACTGCTTCTTGTGCCAATGCAATTTGCTCAACCACAGGCAAAGTGATTAAAGTTCGTGCATGCCCCATTTCCAAAGAACGGCTGTACAGCAAATCTTGCACAGGCTCTGCCAATGTGAGCAGTCGCAAAGAATTAGAAATACTACTGCGAGACCGTCCTACGGCTTGGGCAACATTTTCGTGCGTTAAGCCAAACTCATCGACCAAGCGTTTTAAACCCTGTGCTTCTTCAATCGGATTTAAATTTTGGCGTTGAATGTTTTCAATCAAACCAATCGCCAAAGCGTTTTCATCGCTAATTTGTTTGATGATCACAGGCACTTCGGTTAAACCTGCCAACTGTGCAGCACGCCAACGGCGTTCACCTGCAATGATTTCATAACCATCCAAACCTATTTCACGCACAATCAGCGGTTGAATAATCCCTTGCGAGCGAATGGAATCGGCAAGTTCTTGCAACTGTTCATCATCCATTTGAGAACGCGGTTGATAACGACCAGGATTGATTTGATCAATCGGAACAATCATCAAACGATCGCCCTCTTCTGGCGAATCAATGCCTGATGCCAACAACGCACCCAAACCTGTGCCTAACTTGCTTTTTGATTTGCTCATTGTTTATCCTTTTTTTCACGCCGCAATAATTCGTCCGCCAAAGCCAAATATGCCTGCGAACCTGTTGATGAAGCATCATATTTTAAAACAGGTTTGCCATGACTGGGGGCTTCTGCCAAACGCACATTGCGTGGAATGGTGGTCTTGAATAAATATTGTCCAAAATGAGATTCCAACTGACGAGAAACTTCTAATGACAAATTGCTGCGTCCATCAAACATGGTTCGCACCACACCTTGAACTTCTAAATTGGGATTCAATCCACTTTGACGAATTTTTCGCATGGTGGCAACCAAATCGGCAATGCCTTCCAAAGCATAATATTCGCACACCATTGGAATCAGCACTTGATCTGCCGCCACTAATCCATTCACCGTTAACAAAGTGAGTGTTGGCGGACAGTCTATAAAAATATAATGATACTGCCCACGAATGGTTTGCAAGGCATTTCGCAAACGCAATTCACGAGCGATTTCTTGCACCAATTCAACCTCTGCACCAGACAAAGCACGATTAGCAGGAAGAATGTCATATTCACCAGTTTCGGAACGCACAATCGCTTGCGTCATTTCAGCCTGCCCTGTTAAAACAGGGTAAGTTCCTGATTTAATATTGTTTTTATTGATGCCACTTCCTGTGGAAGCATTGCCTTGCGGATCCAAATCAACCACCAAAACTTTTTTTCCACGATTGGCCAAAGACGCAGCAAGATTAACCACTGTTGTTGTCTTGCCAACACCGCCTTTTTGATTCGCAATTGCAATAATTTTGCCCATAAATCAAGCCTTTTTCATCGACATCAACACGATATGTCGTTGTGCATCTATTTGAGGAACTGCTACTGTCTCAACGCCATTGACTTCAATATCGTCCGATAATTGAGCCAATTCTTCATAAGGATAAACGCCTTTCATCGCAATCCAAGAACCTTGTGGTGCCAAAAGATGGCGTGTTAGTTGTGTAAAATCCGACAATTCCGCAAACGCCCTTGCGGTGATGTAATCAAACGAACGATTTTGCAACGATTCTACGCGTCCTGTGATGACTTCTGCATCAAGCCCAAGTTCCACAATCGCTTGGCGTAAAAATGCGGTTTTTTTGCTATTGGAATCCATTAAAGTGATGGAGACATTAGGTCGTGCAATCGCCACAAGAATTCCAGGAGTGCCGCCGCCAGAACCGACATCTAACAAAGTTTTGCCATCTTGAATAAACGACAGAATACTCAAACTGTCTAAAACATGATGGCTGATGATGCGATCGGCTTCACGCAAAGCGGTAAGATTGTAAGTACTATTCCATTTCATCAATAAATGAACATATGCCAACAACTGCTTTTGTTGTGCATCAGACAAGTGTAAGCCCATAGCAAGCAAACCATCTGTGAGCAAAGTTTGTTCGTCCATTTATTTCTCCACAAAATGCTTGATTTTATCATCTCACGCATCAATACAAAAAAATCTTTTGAAACGAAATTAAAAACAAAAGTTAAACGCTGGCAAAATCTCCATCTATGGCACATTGCAAAGACTATTTTGATGCAGTCAAAATCCCTTAACAAGTTAAGATGAATAAAAAATATTGCGAAATAAGCCCACCGCAACGCTTGCATTTGTTCATTCCCCCAGCATAGTTTCCCTGCATGGGAAATGCTTTCAGGCTGCCTACTTCTTCCACATAATATTTCCTTTCATATCAAATACAAAACCGCCCTAAATTTAAGGCGGTTTGTTTTAATCCCCGCAT
>JAGCOT010000010.1 GCA_017645365.1 Neisseriaceae bacterium | reverse complement strand
GTTGAATTTTTTATTCATAGATAGATTTTGCAGGGGGTTCTTTCAGCCTGCCTGATAAAAAAAGCAACCTGAAAACCATCTTTCAGCCTGCCTGATTAAAAAGGCAACCTGAAAACATCTTTCAGCCTGCCTGATAAAAAAAGGCAACCTGAAAACCATCTTTCAGCCTGCCTGATTAAAGGCAGCCTGAAAAAACTTTCAGCCTGCCTGATAAAAAAAGGCAACCTGAAAACCATCTTTCAGCCTGCCTGATAAAAAAGGCAACCTGAAAACATCTTTCAGCCTGCCTGTCCATCCATTTTATTTTTTGGGTTTGGTGATTTTTTGTTTAAGATTTTTTCGCTGTTCTTTTTTGGCGATACGATTGCTTAATGCCGCACGCCGCAAAGATGGCTTGTTTTTTTCAGCAAATGGATTATCACTTGATTGATATTGTATGCGTAAAGGCGTCCCTTCCAAATGAAAGGCTTTGCGGAAAGTTTGAATCAAATAACGCGTATAAGCATCAGAAATATGCTGCAAGGCATTGCCATGAATGACAATAATCGGCGGATTGCTCCCCCCTTGATGGGCGTAACGCATTTTAGGACAAATTAAACCTGAACGCGGCGGTGCTTGCCGTTCAATCGCCGTTTGTAAAACACGCGTAATTTTCGGCGTGGGCATTTTGGTCATCGCCGCACGATAGGCAGCCTGAATAGAATCAAATAAATCCCCAATACCACGCGATTTTAATGCACTGATGTAATGCAAACGAGCAAAATCCAAAAAATACAATTTGCGTGCAATATCCCGCTTTAATTGTTCCCGTCTTTCCGATGAAACAGCGTCCCATTTATTGACCGCCAAAACCAAAGCCCTGCCCGCTTCCAAAGCAAAACCTGCAACATTGGCATCTTGATCAGCAATATCTTGCGAAGCGTCTAAAACCAATACCGCCACATTGGCATCTTCAATCGCTTGAATGGTTTTGATGACGGAGAATTTTTCAATCGCTTCATTTACTTTACCGCGTCGCCTCACTCCTGCGGTGTCGATAACGGTAAATTTTTCGCCATTTCGTTCAAAATCAATATGCACGGAATCACGCGTAGTGCCTGCTTCGTCAAAAGCAATCACGCGTTCTTCGCCTAATAAAGCATTCACCAAAGTAGATTTGCCTACATTCGGACGACCAATAATGGCAAAACAAGGATGCGGTTGTTCAGGCTGCGTTTCTTCATCAGGAAAATCTTCTAAAACATGATCCATCAATTCTCGTACGCCGTCCCCATGTGCACCTGAAATCACATAAGGCTCACCCAAGCCCAATTCATAAAAATCGGCCGCCACAATCGCGTAACTCATGCCCTCTGCTTTATTGGCCGCAACATAAACTGGTGCATGAGCCTGACGCAAACGATTGGCAATCAATTTATCTTGTGCGGTAATCCCCGTACGACCATCAACCAGAAAAATCACGGCGTCTGCTTCATCAACCGCTTGTAGCGTTTGCTTCGCCATTTCATACAAAATGCCACTGTCTACCACAGGTTCAAAACCACCTGTATCCACAATCAGATAAGGCTTGTCCCCCACTCGACCATGTCCGTAATGTCGATCACGGGTTAAACCTGGCAAATCCGCCACCAAAGCATCTTTGCTGCGAGTTAAGCGATTAAATAAAGTGGATTTGCCAACATTGGGTCTGCCCACTAATACAATGGTTGGTTTCATTTTTTATTTTTCTGATAAATGGGAATAACACTTGGTAATAACTTGCGGATATTATCAATGCGTTGGTTATTGGTAGGATGCGTAGACAAAATGGCACTTAATGCACCGTTATTGTTGTTGTTTTTATTCATTTTATCCCAAAGACTCACTGCGTATTCTGGGTTGTATCCCGATTGTGCCATCAGTTGCAAACCCACTTTATCCGCTTCGCTTTCTTGGGAACGAGAAAAAGGCTTATCCACACCTAAATTGCTTGCCAAAGAAGCAATGGAAGACACATCAACGCCAGTGTAAGAAGACACCACTGAACCTGCAACAGAAGTAATGGCACCTGTGATAATTTTTTGACCTGCATCTTTTTTAGCATGTTCTTTCAATGCGTGTGCCATTTCATGACCAACAATCGCTGCAATTTCATCATCGGTTAAATTCAGTTTTTCAACAATGCCTGTATAAACCACCATTTTGCCACCTGGCATGGCCCAAGCATTGACCGTATTTTCACGCACAACATTCATTTCCCATTGAAATGGAACACCTGTTTTATTTGCCGCTTCTGCCACAGGTTTCATGCGATTGAAAATACGATGCACCCTTAATGCAGTTTCGGAAGTCGTATCCAAAACACCCTTACTTTGGGCTTGCCCCACAACTTGCATATAAGATTTTTGGGCTTGTTGATTTAAATTGTGAGTATCGTATCCTGCAACAGTTGCCACTTGGGAACAAGCAGTTAAAGTAGAAACAACAGCAACAATACTCAATAAATAACGAAAAGAATACATAATCTTTTTCCTTGTATGAAGTTTCAATCAGGCAGCCTGAAAATTTCTTTTGTCTTTCAAGTTTAACTCAAAATAAAAAGTATAACTTGCTGATTTTTTTACATCAATCAACAAGTTATACACATACAGCTAAAAAAACTTTTATTTCATTCGCTTAATTAACCAAGACCAAGCTTTTTTCTTCCAATAATCTAAATTTTCTTGCTTGACATAAGGAGGTAATTCAAAATCTTCTTCGTCATCAGGTTTTGGAGGCAGTGATTGAGCAATCAACTGTGCCAACGCACGCGCCAAATCTGGACTATCGTTTAAGCAAGGAATATAGCGGAAAGATTCTCCACCATGTTCTTCAAAAATCTGCTTGCCTGAAATCGCAATTTCTTCCAGTGTTTCCAAACAATCGCACACAAAACCTAAACTGGCCACTTCAACGCTTGTTTCGCCATTCTCTGGCAGTTCTGCCAAAACATCTTGTGTTGATGGGGTCAGCCATTCAGTGTTGCCAAAACGACTTTGGAAAGAAACAATGTATTCATCTTCTTTCAAATTCAAAATTTGTGCTAACTGGCGTGCGGTTTCGTAGCATTGCTGACGATAGACATCACCTGCTTGATCTTGCTCTACTGGAATACTGTGAAACGACCAAACCAACTTGCCAGAACGAGGCTCTTTTGCCCACTGTTCACGGAAATGTTGTGCCAACGCCTGCATATACGGCGTAAATTTATAAAACGCACTGATGGTAACAATTTCTGGCAAAACGCGTGTTTTGAGCAAAGCTCTCCATACAGCATCAAAAGCCCCCCCCGCAGAAGATGATGCGTATTGCGGAAACAACGGCAAAACAATAATGCGTGTAATGCCTTGTGATTTCATTTCTTGAATGGCATCCTCAACCGAAGGTTGACCATAAGTCATGCCTACAAAAATGGGAACATCTTTCAGATATTCTTGAATGGCTTCTGCCAAGTTAAAGGTATTGACCAATAAAGGAGAGCCTTCATCTGACCAAATTTTTTGATACAAAGCCGCACTTTTTTTCGGACGCGTCGGCAAAATGGTGCCATACAAAATGGGTTTCCATTTAATAGGCGACATTTCAATCACACGACGATCCGATAAAAATTCTGCTAAATAAGTGCGTACAGCCTGCGGAGTAGGTTCATCGGGAGAACCAAGATTGATGAGCAGTATTCCGTTTTTCGCTTCCACATCCAAAGCGTTATCAGGGTGATTTTCTGGGAAATACCATTCAGACATGATCAAACTCCACATTCCAAAAGACATCGAACTAACAAGTTCGATTATAATCAAATCAATGCAATTTGATAATATTTTTGTAATAGTTTAAGATTTTTCATAATTTTTTTTAATCAATTATCTTCGATCTTCGTTCCATGCATCATTTATTTCATTCTGCATGTCCTTTGTGTCATGGAAGATCTGCCAAACATGGACTTTGTCGCGATTGTTTGCAAGATTTTTCTGCTTTGCAATTAAGCAAAGAACACTGTCCATTATGCAAAGAACCGTCTATTCATGGCAATATCTGTGGTGCCTGTATACAAAAACCACCGCCGATTGATGCTTTCGATGCCAGTTTTCGTTATGAAGAACCTTTACGATTATTGCTCACACGCTGGAAAAATCAAGGTTTAATGCAGTTATCTTCTGCCATAACCGAATTACTCACTGCTTATCCTGCAAAATTCAGGCAACCTGAAAAGTTTGATTATATTGTGCCCATGCCTGTTAGCCGCTTGCGGTTAATTGAACATGGTTTTCATCACACTCTGCTTTTAGCAGAAGCAGCCAGTCATGTTTTCAATGTCCCTGTTTTACCAACTGCGGCGATTGTGCGTCAGCATCGTCCGCCACAATCGTCATTATCTTCCAAAGAAAGAAAAAACAATTTGCGTCATGCGTTTACCATCCAACAAGCCATGACATCTTTGCGATTATTGATTATTGATGATGTCAGCACCACAGGTTCAAGCATCAACGAATTAGCAGGCAGCCTGAAAAAAGCAGGTGCAGCAAGGGTTTGTGCTTGGACATTAGCCAAAACTTTGCTTCACGATTGATGCGATGTCCCATGCGAGCGATGGGCCAACTGGTCGCCGTCTTGCGGATGCAGCAAACTGAATATCCATGCCGAAGAAAGCGTAATCAAGCCCAAAATGATAAATGTAATTTGAAAGGCAGCATGAATCGAACCATGTGTCAGCCAATCTTGTTTCATGCTTAATTGCAAAATAGAAGCCCCAATCGCCAAGCCAAAACTCATGGATAACTGTTGATTGACCGACATCAAACTATTGCCACTGCTGTTTTGCTGAATTCTTAAATTTGCCAAAGTAATGGTATTCATGGTGCTAAATTGCAAAGAATTGGTCAGTCCTGTAAACATCAAAATAGGCAAGAACCATAATAAATGAACATGGGCAGACGGAATGGCAAATGCCATTAAATTCAAGCCCACAATCGCCGTATTCACCAATAAAACCTTGCGATAACCAAAACGATGAATCATCGGCATCATCAGTGGTTTTGCCAAAATGGAAGACAAAGCAATCGGAATCAACATCCACCCTGAAACCGATGCCGAATAACCAAAGGCAACCTGAAACAATAAAGGCAATAAAAAGGGCAAAGAACTCATACCAATGCGACTGAATAAATTACCCATCAAGCCCACACGAAATGTGCGGACGCTAAACAAATCAATAGGAAAAATCGCTTCACGATGTCGTTGTGCATGATGAATATAAAACCGCAAAAGCACAAAGCCTGTGATAATCATCAACACAAAAATCACACCACCGCCCTGCCCTAACCAATCCAATCCCAAAGTCAGCAAAAAAGCAGCAGAGGCAAAAATACCGTAACCCATCAAATCCATTTTGCCCACTTCGGTATGAAAATTAGGCATCACTCGCAGGGTGAACAAAATTCCCAAAATACCAATGGGAATATTGATTAAAAAAATCCAATGCCAACTCAACCATTGCGTCAGATAACCGCCTAATAACGGTGCAATAATCGGGGCAATCAAAGCAGGAACAATGGCAACATTGAGCGCCTCTACCCATTCTGATTTATCAAAGGCTTTCATAACGGTAAGCCGTGCCACAGGAACCATCATTGCCCCACCAACGCCTTGAATCACTCGGGAAAAAATCAACATCGACAAAGAAGTGGATAAAGCACACAACAAAGAACCAATACAAAACAAAATCAAGGCAGACTGAAAAGTGGTTTTTGTACCAAAACGATCGGCAAAATAACCGCTTAAAGGAATCATCAAAGCCAAAGTTAAAGCATAACTGATGACCGTCATCTGCATATTCAAAGGAGACGCATGCAAATCGGCAGCAATCGAAGGCAAGGCTGTATTTAAAATAGTGGTATCCAGCATCTGCATAAAAATAGCCACTGCCAAAATCATGGGCAAATGGCGTTTTTCAGAAGAAGATAAAGAATCCATAATTCACCTTCAATTTTGACAGGCAAGCTGAACATTTTCAGGCTGCCTGAATTTAATTTTGCGTGTGATTATTAGCCACAGTGAAATGACACATACAACAAAGCATTGATGAAACTTAAATTACAGGCAACCTGAAACTTTTCAGCCTGCCTAATAAAATCATATTTTCAATATTCATTCAATTAACTTGAATAAACCCTGCGAAACTGGCAGATATGAGCATCATTCAAAGGAGTTTCTTTATCCAATGCTGTCAAAGAACGCAAAGATACTGCATCAATCAATGTTTTGGCAAGGTTTCTGTGATGAATCTTTCAAGTTCCAATAGGGTTTCAGGCTGCCTGAAAACAGACATGCCATACAAAAAAACGATTGTCATGACAAGACTGAAATAAATTTTAAGGCGTAGCAATCTTGGTACTAAATATCAAGAACAGCAAGGAAAACAGCATTTCAGCCTGCCTGAAACTCTATCCAAACGCCCCCATTCTGTTGTAAAATAGGCGGTTTGCAAAAAAATCGCAACAAACTCGATACGCTTATTAACCACTTGATTTTTATAAAGAATTTTTAAGGAAACAACAATATGCCAAAACGCAGTGATTTGAAAACCATTTTGATTATTGGGGCAGGGCCGATTGTGATTGGTCAGGCGTGTGAGTTTGACTATTCTGGGGCACAGGCGTGTAAAGCCTTG
>JAGCOT010000009.1 GCA_017645365.1 Neisseriaceae bacterium | reverse complement strand
CCGCAAATCTTTCCCACTTTTCTTGAAAGAATGTGAGTTTAGATTTAACTATGGGACACCAAAACAGCAACTCAAAACATTGCGAAAATGGTGTGGAATTTAACAATTTTTTGGGCTAATCTAATACAGCCCCAAAAAAAATTCCCTTTGCAATAAAGGGAATTTTTACATCAAGTTTTATTAAACAGAAAGCCCTAACACAATACGCAAAATACGGCGGACTGGTTCTGCCGCCCCCCACAATAGTTGGTCGCCTACGGTGAATGCACTGATGTATTCTCCACCCATACCCAACTTACGAATACGACCCACAGGGACTGTCAGGGTGCCTGTAACGGCGGCAGGGGTTAAGTCATTGATAGATGCCTCTTTCTCATTCGGCACTACTTTCACCCATTGATTGGCACGCGATAACAAGGCTTCAATTTCTGCAATCGGTAAATCTTGTTTAAGTTTCAGCGTAATCGCTTGGCTATGACAACGCATTGCACCAACACGCACGCAAAGCCCATCAATCACCACTGGTTTGGCTTCGCGTCCAAGAATTTTATTGGTTTCAGCCTGCCCTTTCCATTCCTCTTTCGATTGCCCATTGCCCAAATCTACATCAATCCAAGGAATTAAACTTCCCGCCAAAGGAACGCCAAAATTAACTTTCGGATAAGCATCTGAACGCAAGAAATCTGATACTTTGCGGTCAATATCCAAGATGGCGGATGCAGGATCAGCCAATTCAGTCGCAACGGTTTGATGAACCGCCCCCATGCCCGCAATCAATTCACGCATATTTTTAGCACCCGCCCCTGATGCGGCTTGATAAGTCATTGAAGTTGCCCATTCAACCAAATCGTTTTGGAACAATCCGCCCAACGCCATCAGCATTAAAGAAACTGTGCAGTTGCCACCAACAAAGTTTTTCACGCCACGAGCCAACGCAGCATCAATCACATCACGATTCACAGGGTCCAATACAATAATCGCATCGTCTTTCATGCGTAATGCCGATGCAGCGTCAATCCAGAAACCATTCCAACCGCTTTCACGAATTTTAGGATAAACCGCTTTGGTGTAATCCCCACCTTGACAAGTAACAATAATGTCGCAAGCCGATAATTCGGCAATATCGTTTGCATCATGCAAAACACGGTCATTTTGACCAAAATCAGGAGCCGCACCGCCAACATTGGAAGTGGTAAAAAAAACAGCGTCTTGGATATGATTAAAATCATTTTCTTCACGCATGCGTTGCATCAATACTGATCCAACCATGCCACGCCAACCAACAAATCCTACTTTCATGAAAAACCTCTTTATTAAATTAAATAAAACTTTTTCAGGCTGCCTGAAAAAGCGGATTAAGTGATTTGAAAATCTGTTTTAACTTCGCCTTACGGCGTTGCCACAACTTTGCTTCAATGACTTCTTCATCTGTTGATTAACTTTGTCAATCAACATTTAGTCTAATAACTAAAATAAACCTCGTTTTAACTTCGGTGAAACTTCGGTTTGATTGCTTCGCAATCCTTTTATTGACTTCGTCAATAAAGATTTTACCTAACGGTCAAATAAACCTCGTTTTAAACAACGCACAACGAAATATGCCACAGATGCCAGTATGGTCTTTTTCAGGCTGCCTGAAAACAGGCAACCTGAAAACATTTATTGAGGAATAAAACGATTGGGGTTAATCGGTGTTCCATTCTCACGCAATTCAAAATGCAGTTGCACACGACCTGCATCATTTTTACCCATACGAGCAATCTGCTGACCGCGTTTGACTTGATCGCCCTCTTTGACCATCAAAGCTTCATTATTGCCATAAGCGGTTAAATAAGTTTGATCGTGTTGCACAATGATTAAATTACCGTAACTGCGTAATCCCGAACCGCTGTACACCACTTTCCCGTCTGCGGCAGCACGCACTGGTTGCCCTGCTTTTCCCCCGTATTGAACCCCTTTGGTGGTAGCGTTATACGGAGATAAAACCATGCCATTAGTAGGCACAGACCAAGTGATGCCACTTTTGGTTACTTTTTTATCGGTAGAAACCGTAGTGGTAGCAACAGGGGCAGTCGTTGTGGGTTCAGGCGATAACTTCACAACAGGCGTATCATTTCCAGTTGTGGAAGCGACCACTGGTGCAACAACACCATTTTTCACTTTCAACACCTGACCGATTTTAATAACAGAACCATCTGTCAAATTATTCCAAGTACGCAAATCATCTTGGGAAATTTTGTAGCGTTTGGCAACATTGTAAATGGTATCGCCATAAACCACAGTATGTGTTGCTGCATTGATGTCCACTGTGGCATTCGATGGAATGTAAGTACTGTTTGGTGCGGTGTATGGAGAATATTGGGATGAAGGTGTATAAGGATTATCTTGTTGTGGCGGATTGTACGGATTGGATTCCGCTCCATTTTCAGCATTTTCCACATTAGCAGGTGCTTGGGTAAAGCCCGCACAGGCACTTAAAGCCAAAGAAACACCAACCAACAACCATAAAGATGATATACGCATAATTTTTCCGTCATAAAAAATATGAAAACCCCCTTAATTCTATGCAATTTATGATATTTCGTCTATATTTAATCATAGATTTTAATCAATCATAGAAATCCTACAAAGTTGGTAGACTGCGTACAATTCGAAGTTGAAGTGGCACAAAGAACGCAGTTTCTGCTCGCAAAGTGAAGCCAAAACGAAGACACAACAAAGTTTCAACAAGTTTTTAGTTCCACAAAAACAGCGGTTTGATTGCTTCACAATCATATTTATTGACTTTGTTCATCAATATCTTACCTAAACGGTAAAATAAACCTTGTTTGAACAACGCATAAAAAATGTACGGAAAATGTTTGCAAGAATTACTCACATTTGAATCAAGCCCCATATCATGAAAACTTTGTCTCCCAAAATTCAAAATTTGTTGGAAAAACATCACATTCACCCTGATGAAATCGGTGCAGTAAAAACTTTTTTATTGCTGAAATCCATAGGCTTGACCATTACGCGTTCTGTTTTGTGGCAATTAGACGCCCTGATTCGTCAGGTTGATTTAGCTAAAATTGATGAACATCGTAAAAAACAGCTCAATCAAGAACTGAAAAATCACGCACCTGTTGCCATTTTTCCTGAAACTGCTGTGATGGAAAATTATATGCAACAAGCACTCATCGAAGCGGAAAAAGCCTTACAACAAGCAGAAATTCCAATAGGTGCGGTGGTCGTGCGTGATGGAGAAATCATCGCTCGCGCTCATAATCTTTGCGTCAAAAACCAAAATGTTGCTCATCATGCAGAAATTTTGGCATTGGCAGAAGCGGCAAAAGTTTGCGACGGTTATCGGCTGAACGATTGTGATTTGTATGTTACGCTGGAACCCTGCGTGATGTGTGCAGGTGCTATCATGCAAGCACGAATTAAGCGACTTATTTTCGCCGCACACGAACCCAAAACAGGAGCAGTGGAATCAGTGTTGCATTTATTCGATAAAAAACAACTCAATCATCATACAGCCGTACATCACGGCGTTTGTCGTAAGCAAGCTTTGGACTTGTTGCAGCAAAGTTTTCAGGCTTTACGAAATTCATCAACTTAAAATTGCAGGCAACCTGAAACCTATACAATACTCATCACCACTGATGCCACAGGCAGCCTGAAAACCTTTCTATCGTTTATAATAAACGGTTTTATTTTCACTATTAGGCAATCGATATGACACAACGCAAAATTTTAGTTACTTCCGCCCTACCCTATGCCAACGGTAGCATTCACTTGGGGCATATGGTGGAGCATATTCAAACCGATATTTGGGTGCGTTTTCAAAAAATGCGTGGTAATCAGTGTTTTTATGTGTGTGCGGACGATACGCACGGCACGCCTGTAATGCTTGCCGCTCAAAAAATGGGTGTTAAACCCGAAGAGATGATTGCTCGTGTTCGTGAAGAACATTTAGCTGATTTTACTGGTTTTTTAATCGGTTACGACAATTATTACAGCACGCATTCGCCTGAAAATAAGGCATTTAGTCAAGATATTTATCGTGCTTTGAAAGCCAATGGCAAAATCACCGTTAAAACGATTGAACAGTTATTCGACCCTGAAAAACAAATGTTTTTGCCTGACCGTTTTGTGAAAGGCGAGTGTCCCAAATGCGGAGCAAAAGATCAGTATGGCGATAACTGCGAGTCTTGCGGCACAACATATCTGCCCACTGAATTGAAAAATCCGTATTCGGCGGTATCAGGTGCGACTCCTGTTTTAAAATCGTCCGAACATTATTTTTTCGATTTATCGTCCTGCGAAGATTTTTTGCGTGAATGGACAAGTGGCGAAACGGTTTTATCAAACGGCAAAAAACAAGCCCACTTGCAACCCGAAGCCTTGAACAAGATGAAAGAATGGATAGACGGCGGCTTGCAAAACTGGGATATTTCGCGAGATGCACCCTATTTTGGCTTTGAAATTCCAGACACCGAAAATAAATATTTTTATGTGTGGTTGGACGCTCCGATTGGCTATTTTGCGTCATTCAAAAACCTGTGCGACCGCTTGGGACTAAATGCCGATGAATGGTTAAACGAACACTCGGACGCAGAAATGGTGCATTTTATTGGCAAAGATATTTTGTATTTTCACGCTCTATTCTGGCCTGCAACGCTGAAATTTTCAGGCTACCGCACGCCGACTGCGGTGTTTGCACACGGCTTTTTAACGGTTGATGGACATAAAATGTCCAAATCGCGTGGCACATTTATCACCGCCAAATCGTATTTAGACGAAGGTCTAAACCCTGAATGGTTGCGGTATTACATTGCTGCTAAATTAAACAGCAAAATCGAAGATATAGACTTGAATTTACAAGACTTTATCTCACGAGTAAATAGCGATTTAATCGGCAAATACATTAACATTGCCGCAAGAAGTGCGGGCTTTATCAAAAAACGCTTTTCAGGCTGCCTGAAAAATGTTGCAGGTCATTCACTGATTGCTCATTTACAAGCAAAAGCGTCTGATATTGCTGAATATTATGAAGAGCGAGAATATGCCCGAGCCTTGCGTGAAATAATGCTTTTGGCAGATATGGTGAATGAATACACGGACGCAAACAAGCCGTGGGAATTAGCCAAACAGGACGGTGCGGACGAAAAACTGCATGAAGTGTGTTCGGTGCTGATGAACGCATTCAAAATTTTAAGCGTGTATTTATCGCCGATTTTGCCTGCGACTTCTCTTGCTGTGGCTGAATTTTTGAATATTCCTGCCCTGCAATGGCAAAACGCATTAGAAACGCTGCCTGAAAACCATAAAATCAACGATTACAATCACTTAATGAAACGCGTAGAACAAGCCCAAATCGACCGCTTACTTGAAGCCAATAAACAAAGTATTCAGCCTGCTGCGATTGAAAATGAAGCCGATTTTGAGCCTGTCGCACCGATGGTTTCCTTTGATGACTTTACCAAAGTCGATATGCGAGTGGGCGAAGTTTTGTCCTGCGAAGCAGTTGAAGGAAGCAATAAGTTATTGAAATTTCAAATAGATTTAGGTTTTGAAAAACGTACCATTTTTTCAGGCATCGCCCAAAGTTATCCAGAGCCTGAAAAATTGGTCGAACGCAAAGTCATCGCAGTCGTCAATTTCGCCCCCAGAAAAATGGCAAAATTCGGCGTAAGCGAAGGTATGTTGTTGTCTGCGGCAAGTGGCGGAAAATTGTTTTTGTTAGATGTGGATAGCAAGGCGGAGAATGGAGCAACTGTGGGTTAATTTCAGGCTGCCTGAAAAATCAAAAAAAACTGTCATTACGAGCCGTTATAAAATAACGGCGTAGTAATCTCCTGACTATGGAAACGGCAATGCAAAAATGTTTTTCAGGCAGCCTGAAACAATAATCCAAAACAAAAAGGACTTGAATTTCAGTCCTTTTTTAACGCTCAAAACCTTTTCAGGCTGCCTGAAAAGATTTATTTGCCTGACAATTCGGCGATACGGTCGATTATTTTTTTCAGTTGCATTTGTGCTTCTGCATTTTCTTTATCAATTTCCATTAAAGCGGCTTGGTCATTTAAATTCATACGCAACATTTTTTTGATAATACTGCTTACTTTTTCATAACCATCTGCAATTTCACTTTGCAACTTTTTGCCTTCTTCGCTTTTCATCTTTAATGAACGAATTTCTTGGGGCGTTTTTTCAAACAAAGGCAGATATTCTGCCAGAATTGTTTTAGCCTCTTCTTGCGTTTTAGCGGTTTGTAATTTTTGTTGAAATTCTTGTTGCAATTTTTCACCATAACCTAATTGCACAAGCGTTTTTCCCAAAGCAAGTGCATCTTGCTTTTCAGGATTTCCACTGCACGCTGTCATCAGCAATGCGGTGCAACTGAATACAATCCATAATAATTGAGTGATTTTTTGCCATACATTCATTTTCAGCCTGCCTTTTTATTCCTTATATATCTGCTTCTACCAAATCGCCCTTCTCTTCCATCCATGCACGGCGAGAAGCGGCTTCGCCTTTTGCCATCAAACGGGTAAAAATATCATGCGTGTTTTCGCCGTTAGGAATGGTAACTTTCAATAAACGGCGTGTATCAGGGTGCATGGTGGTGTCTTTAAGTTGGTCAGGGTTCATCTCACCCAAACCTTTAAAACGACTGATGCTGTATGCTGTTTCTTTCACGCCCTCTTTATCTAATTTTTCTTGAATCAACATCAATTCTTGTTCATCTAATGCGTAAAACTTGCGTGCTGGTTTACTTTTACCCTGTGCTGCCACATCAACACGATACAACGGTGGCTGTGCCACAAAAATATGCCCTGCCTCAATAAGTTTAGGGAAATGCGTATAAAAAAGTGTAAGCAATAAAACTTGAATATGCGAACCATCAACATCCGCATCGGACAAAATCGCAATTTTGCCGTATCGCAGACCTGAAAGATCTACTGTATCTTGTATTCCATGTGGATCCACGCCAATGGCAACAGAAATATCATGAATTTCTTGATTGCCAAATAATTGGTCTCGATGCACTTCAAAACTGTTTAAAACTTTACCACGCAAAGGCAAAATGGCTTGTGTGGCTTTATCTCTTGCCAATTTTGCCGAACCACCAGCCGAATCCCCTTCCACAAGAAAAAGTTCATTTTCGCGAATGTCTTCACTTTCGCAATCGGTCAATTTGCCTGGTAAAACGGCTACTCCTGAACCTTTTTTCTTTTCGATTTTTTTCACACTTCGCATGCGTGCTTGGGCTTGCTTGATGGCAATTTCAGCAATTTTTTTGCCTGCTTCTGTATTTTGATTAAGCCATAATTCCAAAGGATCGCTCAAAGCCGAAGCCACCAGTTTTAAAGCATCGCGATTGGTGAGTTTATCTTTGGTTTGTCCTTGAAATTGTGGGTCTAAAACGCGTGTAGACAATACAAATACCACATGAGAAAAAACATCATCACTTTGCAGTTTCACACCACGCGGCAATAAATTGTGATGCAAAATAAATTGATTGACTGCCGTAAACACCGCTTGTTTTAAACCTGATTCGTGCGTTCCCCCCAAAGGCGTGGGAATCAAATTGACATAACTTTCCCCAGAAATCGAACCTTCTTCTAACCATGTTAAAGCAACCGAAGCCCCTTCACCTTGAACAAAATCACTGTCATCAGAAAAATAATGTTCTGTTGCAATAACAGGGACTGGTCGTTCTTCGGTAAGAATTAAATCGTCCAAATAACTGCTTAAACCTTGTGGATAATGCCAAGTTTTGATTTGTGGCTCTTGATTGTCTGCCACATATTGTTTTAAGGAAACATGCACTTTGGGCAACAAAACCGCTTTGGCACGCAAAATACGCTCCAAAGTTGCCATCGAATAATTCGGACTATCAAAATATTTACCATCTGGCCAAACACGGACATAAGTACCAGTTTCTTTGGCAGGACAAGTGCCTGTTTGTGTGAGTGGCTCAATCACATCGCCACCTGAAAAAGCCATACGCCAAACCGCTCCATCGCGTTTGACCATCACTTCTAAACGAGTGGATAAAGCATTGGTTACCGAAACGCCTACACCATGCAAACCACCAGAAAAGGCATAAGCACCACCATCTTTTTTATTGAATTTTCCACCTGCGTGTAATTGAGTAAAAACCAGTTGCAACACGCTCACACCCTCTGTGGGATGCAAACCAACAGGAATACCACGCCCATTGTCGGCAACCGATAATGAACCATCGGCATGAATTTCCACTTCAATTTGCGTGGCATAACCTGCCAACGCTTCATCAGCAGCGTTGTCTATCACTTCTTGGCAGATGTGCGTAGGATTATCGGTATAAGTGTACATTCCAGGTCGTTCTTTAACAGGCTCCAAACCTTTAAGAACGGTTACGCTGGATTCATTATAAGCATTATTTGACATAGTATTTTTTATCTTCAATAAAAGATTTAGGCAGCCTGAAAAAGGCAATCTGAAAACAATGAAAGCGGATTAAATCCGCTTTCTGAATTAACGACTTGGCAGGGTAACTTCCAAATTATCAATCAAGCGAGTTTTGCCCATATAGGCTGCGGCTAAAACAATCAAATTTTTATCACCTGGTCTTGCTTGTTGGAGATCTTCTGAACGGCGGATTTCTAAATAATCCACTTTCCAGCCTAAATCGGTCAGCCGTTTGGTGGCGGCTTTTTCTAAATCGGCATATTGTGTTGTTCCTTTTTCCAACGCTTTCACCACGCCGCTGATGGCACGGAATAATTGTGGTGCTCGTTGTCTTTCTTCGGCAGATAAATAACCGTTGCGACTGGATAGTGCCAAGCCATCATCAGCACGACCAATATCCACAGGAACAATCATCACATTCAAATTTAAATCTTCTACCATTTGACGAATAATCGTCAGTTGTTGATAATCTTTTTTACCAAAACACGCAATATCAGGTTGAACAATATTAAACAATTTCAACACGACTGTTGCCACGCCACGAAAATGTCCTGGACGATAAATGCCACATAATTCGTTTTGCAAAGTAGACGGTTCAACATGACATTCTTGACCGCCGCGTGGATAAAGTTCTTCATCATCAGGAGCAAATAAAACCGAAACGCCAGCGGCTTCTAATTTTTCTGAATCCGCTTTCAGGGTGCGTGGATAAGCATCAAAATCTTCCCCTTGTCCAAATTGCAAGCGATTGACAAAAATACTCACCACCACAGCATCAGCACGCGCTTTTGCAGCTTTAATCAATGCCATATGACCATCGTGCAAATTTCCCATAGTAGGAACAAAAGCAACATCTTTACGCCCTTTTCGCCAAGCACGAAGTTCCCTGATGGTTTTAATCACACGCATAACTCACTCCTGAATCGTTACATCAAATGAATTCTACAAAAAGGTTTGCATTTTACGCCGATTGCTTTCAGGCTGCCTGAAAATTTACTGTTAACACCCACAGAAAATGGAAGTTTAATGACTTGATCGATGCTTTCACAAACTGAAACCCCAGCAACACTGGTAGATGTGTCATGCCAGTTTTGCGGGGGTTGAGTAAAGAGGCTGTTTGATAATCTTAGCGTGTATTTGCAGCGAAAGTATTACATTGATTAGGATCCCCCGATTGCAAACCACGACGGAACCATGCTAACCGTTGAGCAGAAGAACCGTGTGTGAAACTATCAGGCACCGCATAACCGCGTGCGGATTCTTGCAAACGGTCATCACCTACCGCTTCAGCAGCATTAAAGGCTTCTTCGGCATCGCCAATATCCAGCAGGTTTTTATTTTGAACATCATGAGCCCAAACACCAGCAAAACAGTCTGCTTGTAACTCTACCAATACAGAAATACGATTGGCTTCTACTTTGGAAGCACGCTGTTGAGCTTGTTGTGTTTGCTGACTGATGCCTAATAAATTTTGTACATGATGCCCAATTTCATGTGCGACCACATACGCCAACGCAAAATCACCACTTGCATGAAGTTGATGACGCATATCATCATAAAAAGACAAATCTAAATACACTTTTTGATCGCCAGGACAATAAAACGGACCCATTGCTGCTTGACCAGTCCCGCAAGCAGTAGGCGTTGTGCCACGATAAAGCACCAATTTAGGGGCTACATAACGAGCGTTGTGCTGACGGAAATATTTTTCCCAAGTATCTTCTGTTTCCGCCAAAACCACAGAAACGAACTGATGCAACTGTGCTTCTTCACGAGTTTCTTGTACAGGAACATTTTGCGTTGTCGTGCCACCGCCTGCCCCTTCCATCAATCTGGCAACACCTGACAAATCAACGCCGTAATAAGCACCAACCAAAAACAAAACAATGCCTAATATACCGCCACCTGTTTTCGCGACGGTGCGACTACCGCGTCGATCTTCAATGTTGGTGCTGACTTTTCGATTTTCCCATTTCATACTGTAATCCCTCAAATTGCAGATAAAGAAACTTCTACAAAACTGGTACGATGTACATCTATTTAGATAGCATAACAGCAAGACATAACCATCGTTAAAAAATTAAGCGAGGAATATCCCACAAATGCCAGTTTTGCAGGTGTTTTGAAAAAGGTCATGGCGGATTATACGGTTTTTATTTTGGTGTGAACTATTTTTTTTCAGGATGCCATTGACGATCATTTTATCCACAAAGGCAGCCTGAAAATAATCCACAAAAATTGTGGATAACTTTGTGGATAAATCGTTAAAAACAGAGTAACTGCTTGATTATATTCAAGTTTAAAAAACTGCTTGACTTTAATTTGATTTTAAAAATCATTGAAAAATCAAATTGTTACACAAAACGACAAGGCTTTCAGGGTGCCTAAAAAGAGAATTTCTATGTTTTTCATGGAATTGTGAATAAGTCGGTGAGAAATATCAAAAAATCATCAAAAAAGCATTGACAAATACAAAAAACGCACAGGCAAGCATCAGCGTGATGCACCATAGAATTTTTCCTTTTCCTGCCATACTTCTCATAAGGCAGCCTGAAACATTTTCCGCATCGTACAACAAATCATCAGAGAAATTTTTCACACCAGAACACTTCTTGTCCAAAATAAAACCCACCCACTTTATTGGCGGTTGATTTTTCAGCCTGCCTGACACTACTGCCGTGCTGAATTTTGCGTGTTAGATTTTGTAATATCCCTACATAAAGAATGCTTTCAGGTTGCCGATCAAACAAAAACCACCCACTTTATTGAGCGGTTGATTTTTCAGCATGCCTTAATAATAGGCTGTGCATTCACTTAAACACTTGCATTTGTTCATTCCCCCAGCATAGTTTCCCTGCATGGGAAATGCTTTCAGGCTGCCTACTTCTTCCACATAATATTTCCTTTCATATCAAATACAAAACCGCCCTAAATTTAAGGCGGTTTGTTTTAATCCCCGCAT
>JAGCOT010000127.1 GCA_017645365.1 Neisseriaceae bacterium | reverse complement strand
TCTGTTTTCCATTCTTTTTGGTGCGTTTAGAGCCGCAAAAAAAGCATTTTTTGTGTTCAAAGTATTTGACCTTCCTAAAAAGCAATAATGATAAGGTGTTCAGCGTTTTTTAGCACCTTTTTTGTTACTTATGCCGAAAAAGATTATGAAAATTGCTGTTTTGAATTACAGTGGTAATGTTGGTAAAACCACAATCGCTCGTGATTTATTAAAGCCAAATTTAACCGATTACGAAATCATCACCATTGATACCGTTAATGCAGACGGTCAGGAAACAATGTTATTAAAAGGTGAAGACGACAGACAAATTTATGTTGAACTGTTGGTTCAAGATAATGTGATTTTGGATATAGGCTCTTCTAATTTAGAAGCCTATCTAAAAAACAGTCAAAAGTACCGTGATTTATTGAATATTGTCGATAAATTCATTATTCCGACTACAACCGATAAAAAACAACATGCCGATAGTTTGAAAACTGTTGCTGATTTAATTAACTTTGGCATAGACAAAAACAAAATTTTTGTCATGGTTAATCGTGTTGAAAAAGAAAAGGAAGATATGTTTAGCGAAATTATCGCACCATACAGCAAGGTTAAAATCAACATAGTCAAAACTTTTATTCCACGCCACGAATTATATGATATAGGCGGTTTGGTTTCTACTCGTGCTGCTGATGAAACAGATTATCGTGCGTTAATGGAAGAAAAACGCAAAAAAGGCGATATGGACAAGGCTCGTGATTTCGCAAATATGTTTGTTTTACAACAAACGGCGATTAGTATGAATGAGAAATATTTGCAAATCTTTAATGAAATTTTTAATTAGGATAATTAAAAATGAGTGAAACAGATAAAGCAAGCATTAGGCGGATTTACGAAGAAAATCTAATCATGACTTCCGCTATACAAAACGAAGTCCGCCTGTTGCGTGAAGAAGTGCAGAATCTTTCCACTGACTTGGAAAATGCTCAAAAAAACCACAAAAAGTGGATTGAGCATTTAGAACGAGTATTTAGTGAAACGATTGTTGGTGTGTTTGTTAAAGAATTAGATAAACAAATCAAGGTTAGGCAGGATATGGAAAATTTGGTAAAGCAACTGAATGCCAAGTTTGAAATGGTGCAGAAACCACAAAAACGCCGTTGGTTTTAATTCAGGCAACCTGAAATATTTTTCAGGTTGCCTTATTAGATAAGGATTTCAAAATGAACGAAGACAAAAAGGAAATTGTGCTTGATCCATACGATGAAAAATTGCGTAAGCAAATCCACGCCACTTATGAAGATTTAGGCATTGCAGAGTTAATGAAAACCGATGGCGTAACCGAAATTTGCATTAATCAAGAAAACGAAATTTTCTACGAACAATATTCCGTTTGGAAAAGCATTAAATGTCCGAACAATCAAAGCAACGACCGTATTCAAGGTTTAGGCACATTGCTGATTAACGCAAGTGGTCAATCACAACAATTTGATGAGATTAACCCTATGTTGTCTCTAACAATGCCTGACGGCGAACGCACGCAATTAGTGATACAACCTGCGGCAGAAAATGCGTCTTTAACTGTTCGTATTCCGTCAAAACAGATTTTTTCAATGGACGAATATGCCGAAAAAGGTTTGTTCAAAAAAATCAAACAAACGGACGGTATTACTGATGAAGATCGCGAACTCAAAGAATTGTTAGCCAAAGAAGACTATCAGCAATTTATGGAAAAAGCCGTTGCCTATCGCAAAAACATTGTGGTTTCAGGGGCGACAGGTTCAGGCAAGACAACTTTTATGAAAACGCTGATTAGCAAAATCGACAAAAGTGAGCGAATTATCACCATTGAAGACGCAAGGGAATTGTTTATTGATCACCCGAACAAGGTTCATTTGGTGTATCCAAAAAGCAAGTCAGACAGCACTGTAACCGCAAAATCCTGCTTGGAAGCAACCCTGCGTATGAAACCTGACCGCATAATTTTGGCAGAAGTTAGAGGCGATGAAGCGTTTTATTTTATTCGTGCTTGCGGTAATGGGCATTCAGGCAGCATAACCAGTTGCCACGCTGATAGTGCCTTAATGGCGTATGAACAATTAGCCTTAATGATTGCCGCTTCTAACGATGTGAATTTAAGTTACGGCGTGATTAAACACTTAATTATGATGACGATTGATATATCAATCCATTTTGCTAATCATCACGGCGATCGTTTTATCACAGGCGTTGATTTTAATCCTGAACGCAAATTAAAACTGTTGCGTGGGGAAGATTAAACAGAAAAAAGCAAGTCGGAAATGATTTCTTTCTGACTTGCTTTTCAGGCACCCTGAAAATTTCCGGCAGACTTAAATTGAGATATAAATAAAAAGGCTATCTTTTCAGATAGCCTTTTATCGTTCTCGTCCGCCTTTGTCTTTTGACTTATCAAGTATTTGCCTGCTTTGTTCCATAATCGCAGGTAATTTTTCCTGCATATTGATTATAGAGTTTTGAATACTTTGTATATTAGTGTGTTGGTTTGATTGATTAAGTTTATCTAAAAAGCGATGAAGAACAAGTCTACTATCAAGCGTGTTAAGTGCAGGGAAAGTGGCAAGTGTTTGATTGGCAATATGCTTGGCTTGCACTGCTGACAATGGTGCGTCCAACGCCATTTCATCAAGTTTTTGCATAGAAATAACCGTATCATTTACTGCCTGCATTGCTTCGTGATGATGAGATACACGATACACAATCACACCGTTATTTTCTAATTCATTGAGATTATTCATAAAATTATCTGCCATTTTTTGAATATCTTCTTTGGATACTTTTCTTGGCAGAGTGTGAATATCTTCTTTTTTGGCTTGGTAACGACTTTCGTTGCGTTCAATACTCAATTCTAAATTGACAGGCAAGGCAATCACGGTTACACGATAACCATTATCGGCAAAACTGTTAATCAAATTTTTAGCGGTTTCAATATTGCCAAAAGTTGCTTCATAAACCACATTTAAGCGATCTTCAATCGCCTTATCACGCAAGGCAAGGGCTGTGCGGTTGGAGAACGAACCTGTATGCTCGTGGGCATTATCTCTGCCGTGTTTTTCGATTAAGTGATTGATTTTTGGGTGTAGTTTGCGGTAATCATCAGGGTGAATACTAAATACATTAAAGGCAGGATTTTTTTTGACTTCGGTTGTATTAAAAGATTTCCCACTGCCTGCAACACCAGTTACAAAAACCACATTAGGCTGTGTTGCAGGTGTGAGATTTTTTTGTTGAACTTGTGTGGCGTATAGTTTTTCAATAAATTCAACACTTGGTTTATCTGCGGACTTACTTCTACTCACGCCACAACTCCCTGAAAGCGTAAAGAATCGTATTTATCACGCAAAGCAAAAACTTCTTCCATTAAATCAATCGCCTTGTTTAAGTCGTTTGTTTCAATATTTTTAATGATTTCGATAAATGATAAAGCATTTTTATTTACCACTATTTTATCTTCATCGCTTTCTTTGGGGAGACGATTATCCAAATCTAACATAACCATATCGCCTTCAACTTCTGCTACTGTTTCAAAAAATACTTCTGAAACAGGGACAGGGTCTTTTTTCAGGCTGGCGATTAGCCTTTCTCTTCGTTCTTGTGAAAACATAATCAATTCCTTTCAATAAAAATAAGTTAAAAATCGTTGTGTATTATACGCTTAATTTGAATGTCTATGGGTTGTTTTATAATAGCAGTTAAAATTTATAGGAAATTTCAATTATTGTTTGCAAAAATCATAAAAAATGCTACCGTTTCATATTGAACATTCTATTCAAGGCAAACAGCACATTATTAGAGTAGAACCGAAAGATGAAGATGATGAATAAATTGTTAAAAACAGTTGGGCTAAATTAAGTCAGAAAAAGTGTTTAGAAAATCTAAACGCTTTATCTTTCTATTCCGCCTTTGTCTTGGCTTTTGGGTTTATGAGTGTATTCGGCAGATTGTTGTTTTTGTTTATAATTATCTCGAACATGACTAATCATTTGATTAGTCATTGATTTTCCGGCAGTGTATATTTCTTTGATTGTTTCCTGATTTCGTTCAACACAACATTGATATTCTACTGTTCCCACTGCATAAAATTCCGCAACAACAGCATTTAAGGCAGATAAGGCTTCTTCTTGTGTAAGTGCGTTCAACTCTTTGCTAATCGCAATACTTGGCAAATCTTTGGTAGTTCTACCGTCAAAAATCAAACTATTGCGTGAATAGACTTGAAACTCATCGGCTTTGCCTGATTGATAGACAATATCGGCATTTTCAGGCAGCCTGTCGCATACTAAATCGTGATGTGCTTTATCCACCGCTCTTGGTGTCATTCCTGCCTTAATCATTGCATCATAGCGTTTAATAGTGCTTTGCCAACTTAAACTTTTAGGGCAGGTTTGAATATGCACGGCAGTTTTATAGCCGTGTGATTTCATTAAATCCAAAGTATTTAAGGGTGTTTGGGCAGTGCGAAAAGTGCCTTCAATGGCGATATTGTAATGTTCCGTCAGTGCGTTATTTAATATCTGTTCTGCCATTTTTCCTGAAAATTTCGCCGTATATTTAGGAGCGTCATCGCCATACTGGGCTTGGATTTCATCAAATTGTGGGTGATAACGGCGAAATTCATCAGCGTTGATAATCAAGACATTGCCGTCCAAATGGTTGGCGATTTTTTCCAAAAGATTAGATTTGCCCGCACCAGGTTGTCCGCCTAAAACAAAACCTTGCGGATTAACACAAGGTTTTGCATTTGGATATTTTCTTAATAAATCTCGCCAAATATCTTGAAATTGAGTTTCGTAAGTATCATTCATACGGCAACCCTATATTTTGCTTGAACGCTATCGCATTGTTTCACAATCGCCCCAAAATCCAAGTCATCAGGTTTAGAACGATATATTTTGTTTGTCAAAGCCCCCATTGCAATGCTGTCTTCATCAGAGTTTCTAACCATTTCTTTACGCCGTGCAATCAACGCCATCGTTTCAGCAACTTTTTCAATTAAAGCGTCCTTTTCCATTAGCGAACACATTTTGTAACTCCTTTATTTAATTAGATTACAAACGACTTAATTATATCAAAAAGTTATCAAAATATCCATAGACCCCTTACTTCTGACTTATTTTTTACAAAAAAACGACAAAATAACAGAAATGATAAAAAGTTATCCACAATCTCATCAATATCATCTTCTTTGTATTTTTAAATAATTAGTAAATGTATATAGTATTTATACGCACAATTCCAACGCAAAACTGTTTTACATTTAACGCAAAACTGTTTTGTTTTGAACATTAAACTGATGATTTATAAGGTTTTTTTGCTGTTTTTTTGTGGATAACTTGGTAACTTATTGGCAGAACAGCATTTTTTTCTGTTGGTAATTTTAAAAAAATATTCAGGATAAAAAAATAGACCTTTCAGGCAACCTGAAAATAAATATTAAACGAAAAAAAAGGCGTAATAGTCAAAAAAGGTGATATTTTTGAGTAGTTACGCCCTAATAGTCAAAAAAGGTGATATTTTCTCATCTTGCAGATAAAAAATCTTTTATAAACAATATCTTATTTTGTCTATTCATGCCGTGATGGCAGCCT
>JAGCOT010000126.1 GCA_017645365.1 Neisseriaceae bacterium | reverse complement strand
CAAAATATCGGCTGCACTTCTTGCTGTAACTTCTAATACAAAAAATTCAAGCAGTTTCTTCTGTACAGATTTCTTTAATTTACAATGTGTTATCTTCATTTTTGCAGTCTATCATAACTGCTAATCTAATACAGCCCCTAATTATTTGAATTTAGACGGGCAAACATATCATAAATTAAACTTTCGTCTTTTTCCGTTACCACTTCGGCAAGAATTTCATAACTTAAAATGGCTTCTTGCATTTCTTCATCTAAATCAGAATATCTTTTACCTGCATATTCTTTGTTGTGTGATCTTTTAATTGCATATTTTTCATCCACAATAAATTCAAGTATCGCTCGAATGCGTTGTTGCCCATCTATTATCTCTCTTCTTGTGGATTTTGTACGAATATCTACCTGTTGGCGTAAAAAAATAGGTGGAATAGGAAGCCCTCTGATAATAGTATCCATCAGATATGCTTTTGCCCCCTCATTCCATACAAGTCCCCTTTGATATTTGGGGGAAAGTTCCAACTCCTCCTTTTTACTCCACTCCACAATATCACTGATCTGAATAATTTTTGATGTTGTCTTGTTCATTTCACAAAATCCCAAATGAAAGTTTCATTCTAACACAAACGCCTTAACCCTTTTTTCCACACTGTTAGCGTCCAAGCCTAAATCCTGCAAAATGAGTTTGGCATCTCCGTGTGCGGTAACTATGTCGGGAATACCTAATATTAACAAGGGCTTAACTATTCTTAAATTTGATAAAACTTCTAACACTGCTGAACCTGCACCGCCTTTTTCGCTGTTTTCTTCTATGGTGATTAAATAATCGTGTGTTGTCGCCAAATCTTTAATTAAATCAATATCTAATGGTTTGATAAATCGCATATCGGCAACGGTGGCGTTTAAGTTTTCGGCGGTGGTTAAAGCGGTTTCAAGCATTGTGCCAAAGGCGAAAAAGGCGATTTTTCTGCCTTGTCGGCGAACAACCCCTTTGCCGATTTCAACCGTGTTCAGGCTGCCTGAAATTTCTGCACCAGTGCCAGTGCCTCTCGGATAACGCACCGCCGCTGGTTGATTTGAATAAAAACAAGTGGTTAGCAATAAGCGGCATTCGTTTTCATCGGACGGCGTGGCGATAATGGTGTTGGGAATGCAACGCAAAAAAGATAAATCATACGCCCCTGCGTGGGTTGCTCCGTCTGCACCCACTATGCCTGCTCGGTCAATTGCTAATAAAACAGGCAAGTTTTGCAAGGCAACATCGTGTATCCACTGGTCATATGCTCGCTGTAAAAATGTGGAATATATGGCAACCACAGGTTTTAATCCGCCACACGCCAAGCCTGCGGCAAAGGTTACTGCGTGTTGCTCGGCAATGCCGACATCGAAATAGCGGTTGGGAAATTTTTTGGCAAAGGCGGTCAAACCTGAACCTTCGCACATCGCAGGGGTGATGCCGACTAATTTTTTATCTGCCGCCGCCATATCGCATAGCCAGTCGGAAAACACTTGGGTATAGGTTTTGGAGACTGCCTGAACGCTTTTAAGTTGTTGATGATCAAAGCCTTTATTCACGGCGTGATATTGCGTTGGATTGCTTTCCGCAGACGCAAAACCCTTGCCTTTTTTGGTGTGAATATGAAGAAGTTGCGGTGATTTTTTATATTTAAGTTGTTGTAATACTTCAACTAATTTAATAACATCGTGTCCGTCAATAATGCCTGTGTATTTAAAACCAAAATTATCAAACAAGGACAAAGACGGCTCGACAATTTCTTTCAAAGTTGAACGCATTTGCCGTGCCGCGTCCAAGCCGCCTGGCAAGTTTTCCAAAAATTGTTTGCCTGTTTCTTTGATAAACCCTTTCAAATCCTGCACCGCATTTTGTGCCAAATATTTAGGCAATGCACCGACATTTTCCGAAATCGACATTTCATTGTCATTCAGAATAACCAACAAATTTGCGTCTTTAATATCGCCTGCATTGTTCAAGGCTTCAAACGCCTGACCGCCTGTCATTGCTCCATCACCAATCACCGCAATCGACTTATGACGGCTGCCTGAAAGTTTATCAGCCACCGCAAAACCCAACGCCGCACCGATGGAAGTGGAAGAATGCCCCACGCCAAAAGCGTCAAATTCGGACTCGTCTCGTTTGGGAAACGGTGCTAATCCACCCTTTTGGCGAATGGTGTGAATTTTCTCTCGTCTGCCTGTCAAAATTTTATGTGCATACGCTTGATGACCCACATCCCACAGCAAATGGTCATTCGGCGTATCAAACACATAATGCAGTGCCACGGTAAGTTCAATCACGCCTAAATTACTGGCAAAATGCCCACCCGACTTGGTGATACCACGCAAAAACTCTTGCCGCAATTCACGACAAACCTGCGGCAGTTGATTAACCGACAAACGGCGTAAATCTTGGGGTGTAGCAATGGTGTCAAGTAGTGGGGTCATTTTATTTTCATCTTTATTTATGAATTTGAATGTGTGATGATCGATTTGGAACAAAAGCAGACAAGCCACTCTGCCTCATTGTCAATCGACTGTATTGTACCCTTTTCAGCCTGCCTGCGATAAATTTCGCAATCGCTCCACAGATGGGGCGAAATAATAAGCACCAGATAAAGTTTTAGATAAGCGTTCGATTAAAAAATCGGTTTGACCATCGGCGTCGCCAAACATGGTTTGTAATTGTTTTTCTAAATTGTAAAGCGTATGACAATAGGCACAAAACATCAGCCCGCATTCGCCTTCGGCTTTGCCATACGGCAAGCTACGGCGAACAATTTTCAGGCTGCCTGAATTTTCTTTTAAATTGGTGCGAGATAAATGTGAACGAATATGCCGTTCTTCGCGACTAAATTCGATATTGTCTATTTTGCTTCTGCCCACGCTTTCTTCTTGCTGTGCGAGTGAATACGACTGCCATTGCGATAGATTATGCTGATATTTTTGCAATAAAATATAACTGCCACCTGCGTCAGGTTGCGTATTATCAATCACGCCAATGCGTTGAATATCTGCCAAATCATGCGGATTTTCCGTACCATCAACAAAACCATCCAATCCGCGTGCTTCATGCAAACGATAGCCATGTTCTTCACTGCAAACGGTAATGCTATCGCCAAATGCAGCCAATACTTTTTGCATCAAAGCGATATTGGTCATGGCGGACAAAGATTGAATATGAATCAACAAATCATGCTGGGTCGCTACTGCCAAACCATTGCCATAGGCAGGGAAATTTTTTAATTCTCGCCCTTCTTGCGTATGATTTAAAGATTGCCAAAAATCCGCACCGAATGCGATGGTCATGCGAAGAACATCTTGGGGAAATTGTTTTTGCAACAAATCCAATGCTTGCAAACTTTTCAGGCAGCCTGAAAAAATATTTTGGCTTTGCCCAAATTGCGGTTTAACTTCGTTAAAACAAACCTTATTTTGGCTTCGCCCAAATTGCGGCTTGATGACTTCGTCATCTACTTTATCGACTTCGTCAATAAAGGTTTTAACTTCGTTAAAACAAACCTTATTTTCAGCAGAAACAATATCGGCTTCAATCCAAATGGCAAAATTAAAATTTTCTGATAAAACAAGGGATTGTGAAGTATTCATGATAAAAACACCGTAAATTGTTCAACATCCTCACGAACAGGTTTCATGGTATTGACAACGGCATTGGCATCAGGATAGCCCAAAGCCATTGCAGCAATTAGGATTTCATCTTGATTGGCACCCAATAAAGGCAGAACCATATCATGATACGCATTCCAAGCGGCTTGTGCACAAGTTCCCAAGCCTTTATCGTGTGCGGTGAGCATAATGTTTTGCATCAACATGGCAATATCCATTTTCGCCCCATGCCCCATCACGCGATGCGTGGTAAAAAACAAGCCCACAGGGGCATCAAAAAAACAATAATTACGCAAATGTTGTTGGTGCATTTTTTCTTTATCGCCCTTTTGAATGCCCAGCAAACCATACAACGCCCAACCATTTTGACGGCGGCGGTCGATATAAGGAGAAATCCACTCTTGAGGATAATAATCAAACGGAGGTTGATGATTAACAGCAGTTTCAGGCTGCCTGAAAGCTTGGTCTACTTCATTGCTCACAGCACGCACAATTTCATCACGCTTATTGCCTGAAACCACATACACTTTCCACGGCTGAATATTGGTTCCAGACGGTGCATATGAAGCAATTTTCAAGATATCACGCAATAAATTTTCATCGACAGGCGTATCCAAAAAAGCCCGAACCGAACGGCGAGTTTGTATGATTTCTTCCAGCGACATTGTTTTCTCCATCAAAGCATAATCAAGATGGATTGTACCGTTTTTTAGATGAAGTTGACGATGTTGGCAAATTTAAAAAAGTTTCAGGCTGCCTGAAAACCTTTCTATCACTGTATCCAATCTCTTTTTGGTATCTGCGTATTGTATCCGCCCACCATTAAATCGTTTTCATAGCGGTTAATGCCTGTGTATTCCAAGCTTGCGTCTTCGTAGCGTTTGAATTGAAACACGGCTTCGTTCATAAGACTTTCGTTAAAGACATTGAGTGATTTGAGTAAGCCAAAATCGTCTTGGGTAATCCCTGTAACTTTGAAAAATAATTCAGGTTCTAATTTTGTGATGACATCGTGCAAGGTTTCTTCACGCCATTCGGATAGGTACATAAAAATTGGAATACGCGTGGCAAATTTAATCAATTTTTCTTGTATTTTTTTACGCAAAGATTTTGGGGCTGTATTAGATTAGCAGTTATGATAGACTGCAAAAATGAAGATAACGCATTGTAAATTAAAGAAATCTGTACAGAAGAAACTGCTTGAATTTTTTGTATTAGAAGTTACAGCAAGAAGTGCAGCCGAT
>JAGCOT010000125.1 GCA_017645365.1 Neisseriaceae bacterium | reverse complement strand
GAAATCGTTCGCACCGAAAATCCTGACGGCGTGATTGTGCATTACGGCGGACAAACGCCTTTGAAACTCGCAAACGATTTAGTTGAAAACGGGGTTAAAATCATCGGTACATCGGCGGACGCAATTGACGCTGCCGAAGATAGAGAACGCTTCCAGCAAATCTTAAAAGATTTGGGTTTAAGGCAGCCTGAAAACCGCACCGCCACAAACGAACAAGACGCTCTGCGTTTAGCAGAAGAAGTGGGCTATCCGCTGGTTGTGCGTCCGTCTTATGTTTTGGGCGGTCGTGCCATGCAAATTGTCCATTCTGCGGACGAATTGCAAACCTATATGCGAGAAGCGGTGAAAGTATCGAACGACAGCCCAGTTTTGTTAGACCACTATTTAGACAATGCGATTGAAGTTGATGTGGATTGCGTGTGCGATGGCGAGCAAGCCGTGATTGGCGGCATTATGCAGCACATTGAACAAGCAGGCGTGCATAGTGGCGATTCGGCGTGTTCCATTCCTGCCTATTCCTTATCCAAAGAAATTCAAGACGAAATCCGCCGTCAAACCAAAGCAATGGCGTTTGCTTTGAATGTAGTTGGTTTAATGAATGTGCAGTTTGCCGTCAAAGACGATGTGGTTTATGTTTTGGAAGTCAATCCACGAGCCAGTCGCACTGTGCCATTTGTTTCCAAAGCCACAGGCGTGCCGTTAGCCAAAATCGCCGCACGAGTGATGGCAGGTGAAAGCCTTAAATCGCAAGCCTTTGAAAACGAGGTTATTCCTGAATACTTTGCGGTTAAAGAAGCCGTGTTCCCCTTTATCAAATTCCCTGGTGTGGATACCATTTTAGGTCCTGAAATGCGTTCCACAGGCGAAGTGATGGGTGTGGGCAAAACATTCTCCGAAGCGTATCTCAAAGCACAATTAGGTGCAGGCGAAAAAATTCCGCACACAGGTAAAATCTTCTTATCCGTGCGAAACGAAGACAAAGGCAGCCTGAAAGCGATTGCCAAAAAATTCATCGCCGCAGGTTATTCCTTATCAGGCACAGAAGGCACAGCGGCATATTTGCAAGACGCAGGGCTCGCGTGCGAGAAAATCAACAAAGTGCGTGAAGGCAGACCGCATATTGTTGATGCCCTGAAAAACGGCGAAATTGCTATGGCGGTAAATACGGTGAATAATGACGCAAAATCAATCAAGGACAGCCACGCCATACGCCGCAACGCTTTGAACGGCAGAATTCCACTCTACACCACAACCGCAGGCGGTGCAGCCGTCGCCGAAGCGGTGCAAAGTTTGAACAAAACAAGCGTGGTAAGCGTACAGGAAATGCACGGTTTGAAGTAGTTTGTTGATTTTAATAAATAAAACACGCTACCTGAAAATAAGGTTGATTTCACGAAGTGAAATCTTTTATTCGCAAAGCGAATAAAAGAAGATGATGAAATCATCAAACCGCAGTTTCTGCGAGCGAAGTGAAGCTAAAACAAGGTTGATTTCACGAAGTGAAATCTTTTATTCGCAAAGCGAATAAAAGAAGATGATGAAATCATCAAACTGCAGTTTCTGCGAGCCGTAAGGCGAAGCTAAAATTCAGGCAGTGTGTTTTTTATATTGATAGGTTTTCAGGCAGCCTGAAACTGTTTCATCTACTCAATCTAAAAAAGTTCAATAGCAAAATCTTAATCAAGGAACGACAAGCAATTTTGGCAAATGCGAAGTTTTATCACTTGTTGTCAAACAGCCACATTAATTGTGTTTTTTGTGCCAATATTACCAATCAACTTGTTTGGTTTCAGATTTTTTGTGTATGATGATCGAGTTTTCGCTTGTTTGAATGGACAAAGGTTTGAATGAACAGCAAGCGATATTTATTTTTAACGCATTGATTTTCTAATGTTTTTTATTTCAACCATCAGAAATTTTTATGAAAAAAGCCAGTCTTCGCGTACCTGCGTACCTGCGTACCTGCGTACCTGCGTATTTTTGCGTCATTTAAATAATCGTTTTGACGCTTATTCATTTTTTACGCCTCAAAAAATTAGTTTGCTTGTTTTTTCTTTGGTGATTTCTGTTCAGGCTGCCTATGCACTTTCCCAAGACGAAATGATTCGCCGTCAGCAAGAACGCGTTATTCAACAAGAACAACGACAACAACGATTACAACAACAAAATCTCCCCAACGCACAAAAGCCGATTTCCATTCAATCATCACCAGCCACAACAGATGGTGGTTTCATCTTAAATGAACAACCTTGTTGGGCGATTAAGGAGATTCAATTAGTAGATGAAAACGGCAAAAACGCCAAAAAGTTTCAGTTTGCATTGCGTTATGCCAAGAAAAAAAGCGGATTCAAGAATGGAATGTGTTTGGGACAAAACAGTATTTCTCATCTTATTGCTTTAACTCAAAACAAGATTATTGATAAAGGTTACACCACGACCCAAGTTGGTTTAATGCCGCAAAATATCCATTCAGGCAGCCTGAATATAACGGTGATTGCTGGGCGTGTAGGGAAAATTCAATATAAAAACTGTGATGACAAAGACACTTATGGTAAACATTGTGCCATAGGTATTTTCAATAATAAACTGCCACTCACAACAGGCGAAATTTTTAACTTACGCGATTTAGAAACAGGTTTAGAGAATTTACAACGCGTACCGACGGCGAATGCCGATATTCAAATCACGCCCAGTCAAATGGTGAATGCATCGGATATAGTGGTAGATTATCAGCAAAGCATACCCT
>JAGCOT010000008.1 GCA_017645365.1 Neisseriaceae bacterium | reverse complement strand
ATTTGTCCAATGGTTTCAAAAATCGCTTCATCGGTTTGCCCTGCTGCCATGCGTGGGCGTAACACATCTTCTAAAAGACGCTTGGCATAAACATCAGGAATCGCACCTTCCAAACCTCGCCCAACCGCTAAAAAGGTTTTGCGTTCATCTCGTACCAATAACAATAAAACACCGTCATTGTGTTCTGCTCGACCAAGTTTCCATTGGTCGGTTACCCGATAGGCGTATTCAAATGGTGTTTCTGGGGCGATGTTGGAAACAGTAAGGATGACAATTTGACTGCCTTTTTCATAACTGTATTTGAGTAAATGACTTTCTAACTCTTCTCTGGCTTGGACAGACATCATGTTGGCTGTGTCCATAACAGGAGAGGTGAGGGGCGGAACGGCGGTTAAATCCTGTGCAAAAGCGTATGCTGTTGCCAGTAAAAAAAACAAGAAAGTCCAAATTTTTTTCATGAATGATGCTCAATGTAGGTTTCAGGCTGCCTGAATGCTTTCAGCATGACGCAGAATAATGCGTATATCATCGCCCATTTTTTTTACAGAAGACAAACCCCAACGCGGGATTTGAGTTAAATCCGTGTATTCAGGCAGCCTGAAAATATCTTTTGCGGTGTTGCCTAAAATCATAGGGGCTTGATATACCACAATTTCATCAACTAAATGTTCTTGTAATAAAGCTGAATTTAAAACAGAACCTGCCTCTGTCCAAATTTCATTAACGCCGCGTTGGGCTAAAACCGTCATTAAAATGGATAAATCAATTTTCCCATCAGTATTGGCAGGAATACGCATGATTTCAATATGTTGAGGATAATCTTTATGCGGTGTATCTTCTAATGTTACTAAAACTGTATGACAGGTTTCATCGGTAATCACTTGTGCATCTAATGGCGTGCGTAAATGACTGTCTAAAATAATTCTTTCAGGCTGCCTGAATAATGCAATGTCATCAATTCGTGCGTTGAGTAATGGATTGTCCGCTAAAATGGTATTCACGCCCGTTAAAATGGCACTGCTTTGGGCTCGATAGCGATGAACATCGGCTCGTGCCACTTCGCCTGTAATCCATTGACTTTGCCCATTATTTAAAGCGATTTTTCCGTCTAAACTTTGTGCGTATTTCAAACGAATATACGGACGATTTTTTTCAAAACGAGATAAAAAACCAAGATTAAGTGCACGGGCTTCTTTTTCTAACAATCCACAGGAAACTTTAATGCCTGCTTCTTGTAGCATGGCAATTCCTTTGCCTGCCACTTGCGGATTGGGGTCTTGCGTTGCCACAATCACGCGTGCAATGCCTGCTTGAATTAACGCTTCCGCACAGGGGGGCGTTTTCCCAAAATGAGCACAAGGTTCCAAAGTAACATACACCGTTGCTCCTTTGGCTTTGCGTTTGGCTTCTTTTAAAGCAAAAATTTCTGCATGAGGTTCGCCACAACGCAGATGATATCCTTCCCCCACAATATGACTGCCTTGTGCAATCACGCAGCCTACGCGTGGATTGGGATGGGTGGTAAAACGCCCCTTTTCTGCCAAAGCCAATGCACGCTGCATCAAACTTTGATGAAGAACAGAAAAAGGTTTATTGCACTTTAACATCTTTCAAATGTTCGTCTAATTGTTCAAATGGAATATCTGTACCTGTGGCACATACGGTATAAATTTCTTGTTCCACAATGGTGGCTAAACAACTGTTGTTAAAAGTGGTGGTATCTTCGGTATGAGAAACATTGAAATTCATACGATTTTCTGTGGCAATGCCCACGCGTGCGTTATCACCGTGATTTTTGACATCGTTTGTTAATTGCTCAAAATATTGTTTGGGTTCGGTTTTGAGTTGCCCTACATGATCCACAGTTAGTAATACACCGTTTTGATTTTCAGCGGTTAAAGTGGTACTGCCATTGTCTTCGGCAGATGGAATCACTGTAAAACTTTTGTCTACAACCAAAGCAACACGCCCTGTATCATCGGTGAGGGTTTGCCAGCGTGTTTCTTCTTCGGCAGTTTGAATGGCTTCATTAGAAACCGAAGAAGCATTTTTGCCACAAGCAGACAGAACCAGCAAACTTGCCATAACAATCCACGATAATTTGTTCATCATTTTTTCCTGTTCAAAATCTGCGATTAACGCAAGGTTATAGTAAAAAAGTTTCAGGTTGCCTATACAACCGCTTCTTCTTGATGTTTTTGGGGTTTTATCAAACTTTCTCGTGAAAGTTTAAACATCAGCAACAAAGGACTTGCCACCAACACCGAAGAATAAATGCCAAATAAAATACCAATCGTCAAAGCCATAGCAAAGCCATGCAGTGCGTCTCCGCCAAAGAGTAACATAGAAATCACCATGGCTTCGGTTGAACCGTGTGTAATGGCGGTACGACTCATGGTTGCAGTAATGGCGTTGTCAATGACTTGTGGTACAGACTTGCCACGCATAGTAGGTTTGCGGAAGTTTTCACGGATACGGTCAAAAATCACCACCGCTTCATTCACCGAATAACCCAACACTGCCAAAACGCCTGCCAAAACCGTGAGCGAAAATTCCCACTGGAAAAAGGCGAAAAAGCCCAAAATAATCACGACATCGTGCATGTTTGCAATAATTGCAGCAATCGCAAAACGCCATTCAAAACGCAAGGATAGGTAAATAATAATACCGATACACACCATCACAATTGCCGCCAAGCCGTGTGTTACCAATTCCTCGCCTACTTGTGGACCGATAAATTCTACTTTGGTCATTTCCACATTGGGATTGTCTTGTTTGAGTAAATCCATCACTTTGTTAGAAAGTTGTGCTGCGGCATCTTTACTTTGATTTTGAGCATTGCTGGCTTTGTTGGGCAAGCGAATCATGACATCACGAGTTGTGCCTAATGCTTGCACTTGCACATCGCCCACTTGCAACGATTGCAAGCGATTGCGAATTTGATTTAAATCCGCTCCGTCTTTATAGGCAACCTGCATGACTGTGCCACCTGTAAATTCAACCGAGAAATTTAAGCCTTTCACGACCAAGAAAAATACGGCTAAAATAAAGGTAATCAAGGAAATAGTCGTGGTTATTTTGCCCCACGACATAAAAGGAATGTCTTTTTTAAAGCGGAAAAATTCCATATTGTTAATGCTCCGAGTTGTTTTTAACTTCGCCTTTCGGCTCGTTTAAATTTCGGTTGGATGACTTCGTCATCTGCTTTTACGAACTTTGTTCGTAAAAGATTGATACTTCGTATCAACAAAACCTTATTTTAACTTCGCCTTTCGGCTCGTTTAAATTTCGGTTGGATGACTTCGTCATCTGCTTTTACGAACTTCGTTCGTAAAAGGTCGATACTTCGTATCAACAAAACCTTATTTTCAGGCAGCCTGAAACAGAAAATATACCAAAAACCCATCTATTATAAACCGTATATGGAAAGATGCTTCTAAAAATTGAAAATACAAGGGATTTTTACAGAAAAATTTTTAGGCTGTATTTAGATAGGTCGTTATGATGAACTGAAAAAATAAAGATAAACCATTGTAAATTAAGGCAAACAATGCGGAAAAAACTGTTGAATATTTTGTGTTAGAAATTAGGAAAGCGATGCATGGCTAATATGGGTAAGGATTTCAGGAAAGTAATCGTATCTCATCGACAGCAAGATGCTTCATGTTGTTTCGGCGGTTTAGCAAAGTTGATTAGGTGCCTCTATTGCCATTCTGATATACTTCACACTAAAAATATCAACACCATTAGCAATATCAGGAAGTAAAGGCAACCTGAAAAAATTCTGCCAAACCAATACCAGTAAATCAGGCGTTTATGGACAGCAATATAAAAGAATTTGGGGCTGTATTAGATTAGCAGTTATGATAGACTGCAAAAATGAAGATAACACATTGTAAATTAAAGAAATCTGTACAGAAGAAACTGCTTGAATTTTTTGTATTAGAAGTTACAGCAAGAAGTGCAGCCGAT
>JAGCOT010000124.1 GCA_017645365.1 Neisseriaceae bacterium | reverse complement strand
TTGCCATTCTGTTTTTCATTCTTTACGACCCTTCTTGAACCGCAGAAAAAGCATTTTTTGTATTCAAAGCCTTTCACTCCTATAAAAATCAGTAATGATAAGGCTTGCAGAGATTTCTATCACCTTTTTTGACTATTACGCACTTTTTCATTCACATTGAATTGATATGTGTGGGTATACTACGCCTGTTTACATCTACTAAATTTTGCAGGGATTTCTATCTTTTATCCACATGAGGACAAAATCATGAAACACATTCTTTTAGGCATTACAGGTGGCATTGCTGCTTATAAATCTTGCGAAATTGTGCGTTTATTGAAAAAAAATCAATATGCCGTTACCGTTGCCATGACCCCAAAAGCCACTGAATTTGTAGGCGTTGCTACTTTTCAAGCGTTAAGTGGTCGTCCTGTATTGTTGGATACGCATGAGGCACAAAACAACGGTATGGCACACATCAATATTACCCGAGAAGTAGATGCTTTTCTGATTGCTCCTGCTACTGCCAATACCATCGCTAAAATTGCCAATGGTTTGGCTGATAATGTTGTTACGGCTTTGGCAGCCGCTCGAGCCTGTCCGTTAATTATGGCTCCTGCTATGAATACGCAAATGTGGAACAATCCTGCGAATCTTCGCAATATTCAACAGTTGCAACAAGACGGCATCACCATTTTAAAACCTGCATCAGGCGATTTGGCGTGTGGAGAAACAGGTGCAGGGCGTATGCAAGAACCTGCCGATATTGTGGATTTGTTAGCCGATACACTTTCGCCACAAATTCTAAAAAATAAACGCATTTTGCTTACAGTAGGAGCTACTTTTGAACCGATCGACCCTGTTCGTGGGATTACTAATATTTCCACTGGTCGTATGGGTGCATCTTTGGCTCGGGCTTGTCGTGCGGCAGGGGCAAAAGTAACCGTAATAGCGGGGTTAATGCAAGTAGCATTGCCAGTAGGTTTAACACAAGTGATTCAAGCATCAAGTGCCCAAGAAATGTATCGTGCCGTGATGGAATGTATTCATGAACAAGATGTTTTTATTAGCGTAGCGGCGGTTGCTGATTATCGTGTAGCACAACCATCAGAACAAAAAATCAAAAAAAATTCAGATCATTCATCGACAACGCTGATACTTACCGAGAATCCAGATATTTTGGCATCTGTTGCACAACTGCCCAAAGCACCATTTTGCGTGGGTTTTGCCGCAGAAAGCGAAAATGTATTGGAATACGCCAAAGCGAAAAAACAACGCAAAAGTATTCCTATGATTATTGCCAATCAAGTTTCTGATGCGATGGGAAAAGAGCATAATCGCATCACGATTTTAGGTCCACAAGATGATGAAATCAGGCTGCCTGAAATGCCCAAAGACGAAGTAGCGAATGCGATTGTGGAATATTTATCTCAATGTTTATAAATATTGATAAAAAAAATCGCCGTTTTTCAGTAAACGGCGATTTTAACTTGGAAAAATGTTCTTATAAGGTCAAACCGCCTGTAATTTCAATCGCAGCACCGTTGATATAAGAAGCTTCATCAGATGCCAAGAATGCAAACAAATTCGCAATTTCTTCTGGTTGAGCCAAGCGTTTCATAGGAATTTTATCTGCCATTTTTGCTAAAACATCTTCTGGCATTTTAGCAACCATTGGTGTTGCGACGAAACCTGGACAAATTGCATTGGCACGAACGCCTTTTTTACCCAATTCTTTTGCCCATGTTTTTACAAAGCCAATCACACCAAATTTAGAAGCGGCATAGTTGGTTTGACCAAAGTTACCATACACACCCACTACGGAACTGGTGTTCAAAATTACGCCAGAGCCTTGTGCCACCATCGTGTTTACAATGGAACGAGTAGCGTTGTAGGTACCTTTTAAATTAACATTGATGACAGCATCAAATTGTTCTTCGGTCATTTTGATTAATTGTGCGTCTTGTGTAATCCCTGCGATGTTGCACAATACATCAATTTTGCCACATTGTTTCAATACATCATCACGCATGGCGTCCAAAGTTTCAATTTTAGTAACATCAACAACATAACCCAATGCTTTACCGCCATTGGCAGTCAATTCTTTGACAGCAGCATCAACAGATTCTTGTTTCAAATCGCAAACGATCACCGTAGCACCTTCGCGAATGAATTTATGTGCGGTAGCCAAGCCGATACCGCTTGCAGAACCTGTAATGACTGCAACTTTATCTTGTAAACGCATGATAATCTCCTGTTGTGGTTAAAAAAACCCCACCATTGTACTTTATTTTCTGAATTTACTCGAATAATTTATCTGTATTGCGTCAAAGTTTTTTAGATGACGCGGAAGTTATAGTTTTCAGGCTGCCTGAAATTAAAGTGTATCCAATATTGACATTTTTCTATATTTTGTTAAAATCAGTCGATTGTACGGCGTAAGGTGATCATTACGCCGTCTTTTGTTAAATTTAATTTTAGGGAACTTAAAATATGCCTACAACAAATCAACTTGTCCGTAAAGGACGCCAGGCACCTGTTGTGAAAAACAAAGTGCCTGCATTGGAGCAATGTCCGCAAAGACGCGGCGTTTGCACCCGTGTTTATACAACCACTCCGAAAAAACCAAATTCGGCGTTGCGTAAAGTGTGCAAAGTGAAACTCACCAGCGGTTACGAAGTGATTTCGTATATCGGCGGTGAAGGTCATAATTTGCAAGAACACAGTGTGGTTTTGGTGCGTGGTGGTCGTGTGCCTGACTTGCCAGGTGTGCGTTATCATACCGTGCGTGGTTCTTTGGATACCGCAGGTGTGAAAGACCGCAAACAAGCCCGTTCTAAATACGGTGCGAAACGCCCCAAATAATGTGAAGTTTTGTTAGTCGAAATGGATGCTGTCTGTTTAAACGACTAAATTTTATTAACCTGTCGGCAGCCTGAAAACTGTCGAGTAAGTGGGCAACCTGAAAATCAATTAGTTGCCTGCGAGTGCTTTGAAAAGTACTCAACTGAATAGAAGGAATTGAAAAATGCCAAGACGCAGAGAAGTCCCAAAACGCGATGTATTGCCAGATCCAAAATTCGGTAGTACAGAAGTTTCTAAATTCATGAATGTGCTGATGGTCAGCGGTAAAAAATCCGTGGCAGAACGCATTGTGTATGGTGCTTTGGCACAAATTGAACAAAAAACAGGAAAACCTGCCATCGAAGTGTTTTCCACTGCGATTGATAACGCTAAACCATTGGTGGAAGTAAAAAGTCGCCGTGTGGGTGGTGCTAACTATCAAGTTCCCGTAGAAGTACGCCCAGCACGCCGTTTGGCTTTGTCTATGCGTTGGATTCGTGACGCAGCTCGCAAACGCGGTGAAAAATCCATGCCATTGCGTTTGGCGGGTGAATTGATTGATGTTGCCGAAGGTCGTGGCGGTGCTTTGAAAAAACGCGAAGAAGTGCATCGTATGGCAGAAGCCAACAAAGCCTTCTCTCATTTCCGTTTCTAATTGTGGTGAAAGGTATCTAAAATGGCTCGTAAAACCCCAATTAACCTGTATCGCAATATCGGTATTTCTGCCCATATTGACGCTGGTAAAACCACAACAACCGAACGCATTTTGTTCTACACTGGCTTAACTCATAAATTAGGTGAAGTGCATGACGGTGCCGCCACAACCGACTGGATGGAACAAGAGCAAGAACGCGGTATTACCATTACTTCTGCCGCCGTTACTTCTTATTGGAAAGGTATGGCAGGGCAATTCCCTGAACACCGTTTCAATATCATCGACACACCAGGACATGTGGATTTCACTGTGGAAGTAGAACGGTCCATGCGTGTATTAGACGGTGCAGTGATGGTGTATTGTGCCGTAGGCGGTGTGCAACCGCAATCTGAAACCGTGTGGCGTCAGGCTAATAAATACGGTGTTCCTCGTATTGCATTTGTGAATAAAATGGACCGTCAGGGTGCCAATTTCTTCCGTGCGGTTGAACAAATGAAAACCCGCTTGCGTGCTAATCCAGTACCGATTGTGATTCCTGTGGGTGCGGAAGACGCTTTTGAAGGTGTGGTTGATTTGTTAAAAATGAAAGCCATTATTTGGAATGAAGCCGATAAGGGGGTTACCTTTGAATATGGCGATATTCCTGCGGATTTGCAAGCCACTGCGGAAGAATGGCGTCAAAATATGATTGAAGCCGCTGCCGAAGCGTCCGAAGAATTGATGGATAAATACTTGGGCGGTGAAGAGCTTACTGAAGAAGAAGTTGTTGCCGCTTTGCGTCAAAGAACTTTGGCGTGCGAAATTCAACCTGTATTGTGCGGTTCTGCATTCAAAAACAAAGGTGTACAACGCATGTTAGACGCTGTGGTTGAGTTTCTGCCAGCACCAACCGATATTCCAGCAATCCAAGGTGAATTAGCAAATGGCGAAAAAGATTCTCGTCAAGCAGACGACGGCGAGAAATTCTCCGCTTTGGCATTCAAAATGATGAATGACAAATATGTGGGTAACTTAACCTTTATCCGCGTTTATTCAGGCGTTTTGAAATCAGGCGACACTGTAATTAATTCAGTAAAAGGCACAAAAGAACGCATTGGTCGTTTGGTACAAATGACCGCAAACGATCGTGATGAAATTGATGAAGTGCGTGCAGGCGATATTGCTGCTGTGGTTGGTTTGAAAGATGTAACCACAGGTGAAACCCTGTGTGCAGAAAACGCTCCGATTATCTTGGAAAGAATGGAATTCCCTGACCCTGTTATCCATGTGGCAGTAGAACCCAAAACCAAAGCCGACCAAGAAAAAATGGGTATTGCTTTGAACCGTTTGGCAAAAGAAGACCCGTCTTTCCGTGTTCGCACAGACGAAGAATCGGGTCAAACCATTATTTCAGGTATGGGCGAGTTGCACTTGGAAATTATTGTCGATCGTATGAAACGCGAATTTGGCGTTGAAGCGAATGTGGGTGCCCCACAAGTGGCTTATCGTGAAACCATTCGCAAAGAAGTCGAATCCGAGTACAAACATGTCAAACAATCAGGCGGTAAAGGTCAATATGGTCATGTGGTCATCAAAATGGAACCGATGGAACCAGGCGGTGCAGGCTATGAATTTATTGACGAAATTAAAGGCGGCGTGATTCCACGCGAGTTTATTCCGTCTTGCGACAAAGGCATTCGCGACACCTTGCCAAACGGCGTTTTGGCTGGCTACCCAGTAGTTGATGTGCGTGTGCGTTTGGTGTTTGGTTCATACCACGATGTCGATTCATCGCAATTAGCGTTTGAATTAGCCGCGTCAATGGCGTTCAAAGACGGTATGCGTAAAGCCGCTCCTGTCTTGTTAGAGCCGATGATGGCAGTGGAAGTGGAAACACCCGAAGACTATATGGGCGATGTAATGGGCGACTTAAACCGTCGTCGTGGCATTGTTCAAGGTATGGAAGATGACGGCATTGGCGGTAAAAAAATCCGTGCCGAAGTTCCTTTGGCAGAAATGTTTGGTTACGCAACCGACTTGCGTTCAGCAACACAAGGTCGTGCAACCTATTCGATGGAATTTAAGCACTACGCCGAAGCCCCAGCACATGTGGCTCAAGAAGTGATTGATAGTCGCAAATAAGCGTCAAGTGGACAAAAAATCCCCAAATGTGTCATTTTGGGGATTTTTTATATTCATGATCAAAGAAACAGCAACAAAACTGGCAACTGTGCTACATTTCTTTGTTGTGCGTTGCTTAAAAAAATCCTGACTATTTGTTATATCTTCGTTTTAGTTTTGCTTACGCTTTGCAGAAATTTAATTTTGACTTTGTCCAAACTTCGTTTCTGTACTACTACAATTTGAACTGTACTTAATATCGGTCAGTTTTAGAGAGTTTTTAGAAAGTATATGGAGATAAGATGATTTCTATTCCATTTTTCACATTATTCAAAAAAGAAGTAGCACGATTTTGGAAAGTGGCTTTTCAAACCATTTCTGCACCAGTCATTAGTGCTTTGTTGTATCAACTGATTTTTTCGCACATCATGCAAGGTAGGGGAGATGTTTTGCCTGGTGTGTCGTATACTGCTTTTTTGATTCCAGGTTTGGCGATGATGTCGATGTTGCAGAATGCTTTTGCCAATACATCAAGCAGTTTGATTCAATCTCGCATGACGGGAAATTTAATTTTTATTTTACTGACGCCTATTCATTATTTGGAGTTTTTTGCCGCCTATGTGGGTGCAGCGGTATTGCGTGGATTGTTGGTAGGAGTGGGTGTAATCGTAGTAACTTTTTGGTTTGGTTTGCCTGTACCAAAAAATGTTTTGTGGATTGTGTTTTTTTCTTTAATTTCTTGTACCGTGATGGGGATTTTTGGCTTGGTTGCAGGGATTGTGGCAGAAAAATTTGACCAGTTAGCGATGTTTCAAAATTTTATCATCATGCCATTAACCTTTTTATCGGGTGTATTTTATTCCATTCACGGATTGCCACCTTTTTGGCAACAATTAAGTCGATTAAATCCCATGTTTTATATGATTGATGGTTTTCGGTATGGATTTTTTGGAGTATCCGATGTTTCACCGTGGTTATCCATGTTGGTAACAAGTATTTTTTGCATTGGTTTATCCGTTTTGGTTATTGTGTTACTGAAAAAAGGGTACAAATTAAGAACATAGGCGATTTAATTTATGGCAAAACCACGATTTCAAATAGACAATACGCAACCTGAAAATGAAAGAATTTTGTTGATTTGTCCTCGCTCACAACGACAAAACGAAAATGATTTTCAGGCTGCCTTATTAGAAGCAGAAGAATTGGTTTTGGCTGTTCAAGGTCAAAGAGAAAAAACGATTGTATGTCGTCTTCATAATCAACATTCAGCACATTTTCTTGGTTCTGGAAAAGTTGAAGAAATTGCTGCGGAAATTCGTCATTTAGGCATTCAATTAGTGATTGTGAACGCAGAATTAACGCCAACGCAAGAACGCAATTTAGAAAAAGCATGGCAGTGTCGAGTATTGGACCGTATAGGTTTGATTTTAGCGATTTTTGCCCTGCGTGCCCAAACCCAAGAAGGGAAGTTGCAAGTTGAGTTGGCACAGTTAGAGCATTTGTCTGCACGCTTAATTCGTGGATATGGACATTTAAAAAGTCAAAAAGGTGGAATTGGTTTAAAAGGACCGGGTGAAACTCAATTAGAAACAGACAGGCGATTGATTGCCCAGAAAATTAATCATTTGCGTCAAAGAATCACACAAGTCAAACAACATCGGGCAGTGCAGCGAAAAAAGCGTCAAGGAATGCCTGTTTTTGCGTTGGTAGGTTACACCAATGTAGGGAAATCAACGCTTTTTAACCAACTGACTAAATCATCGGTTTTAGCCAAAGATCAGTTGTTTGCCACATTAGATACTACGCACCGCCGCATATGGTTAAATGAACAAACTACGGTGATTTTAACGGATACAGTGGGCTTTATTCGCGATCTTCCCCATCGTTTGATTGATGCTTTTTCGGCGACTTTGGAAGAAACCACGCAAGCGGATTTTCTTTTGCATGTGGTTGATGTCAGCAGTAAACAATGGGAGATACAAGTAACAGATGTCGAAACGGTGCTAAAAGAAATTGGAGCAGCAGAAAAACCGCAGATCATGCTGTATAACAAAATTGACAAGTTGCCAGAAAAAATTCAACCTGAAATTTATCGAAATCTTCAAGGGGGAATTGAAGCGATACGCTTATCAGCTAAAAATCCACAAAGTTTAGCTTTGTTGAGAGAAGCATTAGCAGAAATTGCCAGTTAAATAGTCGAGATTTTTTAAAGGTAAGAAAAACACGCCGTTTTGCTTATTGATAAAAAAACACATCTGAACAGATGTGTTTTAAACAAACTAACAAACAACATAAAGAATGGCGCGGCGGACGGGGCTCGAACCCGCGACCCCAGGCGTGACAGGCCTGTACTCTAACCAAACTGAGCTACCACCGCGTGGTGGGTGATAACGGAGTCGAACCGCTGACATTCTGCTTGTAAGGCAGACGCTCTACCAACTGAGCTAATCACCCTGTGAAAGAACGATATTAAAACACATCTTTTTCATCTTGGCAAGTATTATTTTTAATTTTTTTGATTTTTTTTGTGCTAATTTCAGAAAATCCAGTAAATAAAAGCAATTCAGGCAACCTGAAAAATGTTTTCAGGTTGCCTGAATGATGCTCAAAAAAGACTATTACTCAAATTTTTTGATAGGTTGAGTTTTGAAATCATTGCTATCTTTGAATTTTTTAGATTTTTTATCGCGTTTATCTTTTTTATCAGACTTGGTTTTTTCATGAACCACACTGCCTGAACGCGTATCTAAATAAAGTTTGCTGCGTTTGCCGTTGGCAGATTGTACTTTGGCTTGATAACAGTTGTCGTCCAACTTGATTTCATAAACCTCATGTTTTTTTTCTAATTGAGCCAAAACTTTGCTCATGGGCAAGCGTTCATTGGGTGCGTGTTTTTCACAAGAGTAACCTGCCCAAACTGGACCTGCCAATAAACAAACGCTTAATGCTGTAACGATTTTTTTCATGATTTTTCTCCTAACTTGAAGTTGAATGAGTGGTGTATTATCCGATAACAAAATTAACTGAAACTTAATCACTGTGAAGATAAGCAAAAAGCGTATGAGGCAAGTATAATGACGCTTGGTTTATTGATATTTTTCTCATGTTAAGGAGTTTCTATGGCTTATCTGTTTCTAACCCCCGTTTGTCGTCATACCGATGTTTCTGATTTAACGCGTAAATTAGCAAAAAAAGCGGAAGTACCTGCTTTTTTCCCTTTGGATATTGTTTCTGCTTCTGCTGCGGAAGAGTATTTTTTGACGCATAAAGAAGATGATTGGGAAGATGCTGTATTGACGGCTTTTCGCCATCAAGTGAAAGAAAATAATGCGGCGGTGATTGCGGGTTTTACGCCTAAAAAAATACATTGGGTCAATAAAAATCCATCAATGGCTTCTGCTTTAAATGCTTCGATGGTGTTGGTGGCAGATGCTTCCGAAGGCAGTGCAAACAAAATTGCTCAACAAATTCAACTGGTTTTGGCAAGTTATGCTCATGAACCTATGCCTGTTGTGGCTTTTGCATTATTGAATGATGATAAAAAAATCGCTGCCAAAGTAGCAGAAAAAATCAGCTTGCCTTATTTGGATAAGTCGCTTTTGCAAAATTTATTGCAACAAGACAATCCGCAACGCGTATCGCCTGCGGCATTTCGTGTAGATATGATGCAAAGGGCACGGCAAGGCAATAAACGCATTGTTTTGCCAGAAGGGGCAGAACCACGCACGGTAGAGGCGGCGATGATTTGTCATCAAAAACAAATCGCTCGTTGTGTTTTATTGGCAAAACGCGAAGAAGTAGAAAAAGTTGCCAAAGAAAAACATTTCAGGCTGCCTGAAGATTTGGAAATCATTGACCCAGAAAGCATTGCACACAAATATATCGAACCTTTGGTTGAAATGCGGAAGCACAAAGGTTTAACGCCAGAAGCAGCAGCAGAAGCATTGAAAGACAATGTTTTTGTCGGCACCATGATGATGGCATTGGATGAAGTAGATGGTTTGGTATCGGGTGCGGTGCATACCACCGCCAACACCATTCGTCCTGCTTTGCAGGTAATTAAAACCAAACCTGACGCAGCGTTGGTTTCCAGTGTATTTTTTATGTTGATGCCGAATCAAGTTTTGGTTTATGGCGATTGTGCGGTTAATCCCAAACCTACGGCAGCGGAATTGGCAGACATTGCGATTCAATCTGCTGATTCTGCCAAAGCGTTTGGCATTGCCCCCAAAGTTGCCATGATTTCTTATTCTACGGGGAATTCTGGTGCTGGTGAAGATGTGGATAAAGTGAAAGAAGCCACGCGTTTGGTGCAAGAAAAACGACCTGATATTTTGATTGATGGACCTTTGCAATACGATGCGGCCAGTGTTTTATCTGTGGGTCAGCAAAAAGCCCCCAACAGTCCTGTGGCAGGACAGGCGAATGTATTTATTTTCCCCGATTTGAATACGGGTAACTGTACTTATAAAGCCGTACAACGCAGTGCTCATGTTTTGAGTATTGGTCCGATGTTGCAAGGTTTGAATAAACCTGTAAACGATTTATCACGCGGTGCGTTGGTAGGTGATATTGTTTATACCATTGCCATTACTGCGATTCAGGCACAGCAATGATTTTCAGGTTGCCTCATGATGAAACAGGCAGCCTGAAAGCATTTTCCATGCAGGGGTAGTCTTAAATTTAAATCCAGCAGGCAACCTGAAAGCATTTCCCATGCAGGGATTATTCTTAATTTAAGTCCAGCAGGCAGCCTGAAAGCATTTATGAAAAGCGATATTATTCTGAAAATAGATTCACTGAATGCGTCTTTGGGTGAAAAGCGTATTCTGTCTGATATTCATTTGACTTTGCACAAAGGCGAAAAACACGCTTTGGTGGGTGAGTCGGGTAGTGGCAAAACCATGTTGGCACAGTCGGTGATGCGTTTAAATCCTGATTTAAAACTTTCAGGCAGCCTGAAATTCGATGGTGTGGAATTGCTGACTTTGCCTGAAAAATCGTTGCGAAAAATTCGTGGTAAACGCGTGGCGATGGTTTTTCAAGAACCAATGACTGCATTGAATCCTGTGCATACCGCAGGTCGTCAAATCAGTGAAATGATGATTGTGCATTTAGGTTTAAAACCCAAAGACGCTTGGCGTGAAGCACAAAAATTATTGGAAGAAACTGGAATACAAGACAGTGAACGCAAAATGCGTGCCTATCCTTTTCAATTATCAGGAGGAGAGCGACAACGCGTGATGATTGCTATGGCGATTGCCGCACAACCAGATTTATTGATTGCCGATGAGCCCACAACAGCTTTGGATGTTTTTGTACAAGTACAAATCATGGATTTGCTCAATCGTTTGCAAAAACAAACGGGCATGTCGATGTTATACATTTCGCATGATTTGCGAGTGGTGAGGCAATTTGCAGATACAGTAAGCGTGATGCGACATGGTCAAATTCAAGAGCAGGGCAGTCATATTTTTCAGGCTGCCTGTCATCCGTATACCAAAATGTTGTTGAATGCTGCTCCTGAACCTTTAAACGAAAGCATTCCAGAGAATACAGAAACCGTTTTAGAAACCCAAAAACTGGCGATTTCTGTTTTGCAAAAAGGTTCGTGGCTTCGTCCCAAGCCTCCTTTGACATTGCTTGAACCGATTTCATTGAATTTGCGTGCAGGCGAAGTTTTGGGTGTCGTGGGCGAGTCTGGTAGTGGTAAAACCACCTTGGCAAAAGCATTATTAAAATTGATACCGTTTTCAGGCAGCCTGAATATTGCTCAACAGGCTTGGCATCAATTATCACAAAAATCTTTAACGCAACATCGCAAAGACATTCAGATTGTTTTTCAAGACCCTTTTTCGGCGTTAAATCCGCGTATGACGATTGCGGATATTGTTGGTGAGCCCTTAACCATACACGAACCCCAATTATCTGCACCGCAAAAACAGGAAAAAATCATTCAGGTGTTGCAAGATACAGGTCTGGACGAAAGCGTTTTGTATCGCTATCCGCATGAGTTTTCTGGCGGACAACGACAACGCATCGCCATTGCACGGGCTTTAATCGTGCGTCCTAAAATTTTGGTTTTGGATGAACCCACTTCGGCATTAGATGTTCAATGGCAAAAAAATTTATTGGATTTATTGCATCAAATTCGCCGACAATATCATTTGTCTATGATTTTTATCAGTCATGATTTAAGTGTGATTCGTGCGGTGTCGCATCGAATTTTGGTGCTGTATCGAGGCAAAATGGTGGAATACGGTAACGCCCAACAAATTATTGAAAATCCGCAACACGAATACACTCAGCAACTGATTGCAGCACGGTTATAAAATCTTCCCGATTGGTGAAAAAATCGAATTAAAGATATAATAACGAGTTTTTTGTGATTGTAAGAAAATCATTGATTTTAAGGAATGATGAAGATGAAAAGCATTCAAGATATTATTCGGCAAGATATTCAAGCCATGAAAGCCTATCCTGTGGCTTGCGTGCCTGAAAATGTCGCTCGCTTGGATTCTATGGAATCTCCTTATGATTTTCCGCCTGCCATGCAGGCAGAATTAGGTGCTTTATTGGCAAAAGCACCGATTCGTCTTTATCCGCATATCGATCATGATGATTTAATTCCCATGATACAAAAAACTTTTCGCGTGCCTGAAAATGCTGCGATTGCCACAGGGAACGGTTCAGATGAATTGATTCAGTTGTTGTGTATGCTGGTGGCAAAACCGAATGCCAAAGTATTATCCATTGAACCCACATTTGTGATGTATCAAACCGATGCCCGTTTATATGGCATGGAATACATCAGTGTTCCTTTGAATGATGATTTAACTTTAAATCTTGCCAACACTCTGCAGGCGATTGAGCAACATCAGCCCGATTTGATTTTTTTAGCGTATCCCAATAATCCCACAGGTACGCCTTATGACAGAAAAGATGTGGAGCAAATCATTCAGGCTGCCACAGGTTTGGTGGTGATTGATGAAGCATATGGTGCTTTTTCTTCGGATTCTTTTTTACCGCAAGCGGGAACACCAGAAAAATTATTGGTTTTGCGAACATTCAGCAAAATTGGCTTTGCAGGCTTGCGTTTGGGGTTTATTTCAGGCAGCCTGAATATTATTCAGGAATTGAAAAAAATCATTCCCCCATATAATATGAATCAACTCAGTTTGGTGGCTGCCAAATATGCCATGACGCATTACGATTGGGTGGAACAAAACATCAATCAACTGAAAATGGAAAGAGAAATCATGTTCGCCGCATTGGAAGGCATGACCAATGTTACCGCTTTCCCATCGGAAGCCAATTTTGTTACCGTGCGAGTGCCTGATGCTGAAAAATGTTTTGACGCTTTATTGTCGCAAGGTTTTTTAATTAAAAAATTACACGGTTCGCATTCATTGTTAAACAACTGTTTGCGTATCACCATAGGTAGCCCAGAACAAAATAAAAAAGTCATTGATATTTTAGAAAAAAATATTTCATGAAATAGAGGTTTATATGCGAAAAGCCGAGATTGTCCGCAATACTTCTGAAACCCAAATTACTGTGCAACTGAATTTAGATGGTACAGGACAAGGGGAAATCAATACAGGCGTTCCGTTTTTAGATCATATGCTTGATCAAATTAAACGACATGGCTTGGTGGACTTGTCCATTCAGGCCAAAGGCGATACACATATTGACGACCATCACACGGTGGAAGATATTGGCATTGCTTTGGGGCAAGCTTTAAAAGAAGCTTTGGGAAATAAAGCAGGCATTGTGCGTTATGGTCATGCGTATGTGCCTTTGGATGAGTCATTAAGTCGTGTAGTGATTGATTTATCAGGGCGTGCAGGATTATTTTATCGTGTAGATTTTTCTCGTGCGATGATTGGTCAATTTGATGTGGATTTGATTGAAGAGTTTTTTCATGGTTTAGTCAATCACGCCATGATGACGATACATATTGATAATTTATCTGGTAGCAATGCCCATCATCAAGCCGAGAGTGTTTTTAAAGCTTTTGGGCGTGCGTTGCGAATGGCCGTTTCCAATGACCCTCGCATGAATGGCATGATGCCATCAACCAAAGGGACTTTAACCGCTTAACTTTATTCAGGTTGCCTCATTTTCAGGCAGCCTGAAAATATATTATGTGAATTGAAATGAAAACAGGTGAAAAACAAAATCCATTACCGCCACGAAATTCCAAAGAAGCATTAAAACAATGGCAAGATTTTTCTCATGCACATGGTTTTGCTAATGAATGGACAGTGGCTGCAAGATTAGGTAAACAAAGTTTTACAGAAGAAGAAGCTCATTGGGTTTCTCATATGTTTGGTCGATAAAAAAACCTTAAAAATTAGCATTTGCAGCAGCATATTGCTGTGCTACTCAAACTTTGAAATGTACTCACATGAATCAGTTTTGTAGAGATTTATAGAAAATATTTTTATGATGGTTAATGATTTATTAAACAATTTAAATTCAGAACAACGGCAAGCGGTTACTTATCCTGAAAAATCTGTTTTGGTTTTAGCAGGAGCAGGAAGTGGTAAAACGCGAGTGTTGACCACCCGCATTGCTTGGTTATTATCCACAGGTAAAGCGGACATCAATTCTGTGATGGCGGTTACCTTTACCAACAAAGCTGCAAGAGAAATGGGTGCTCGTTTAACGACCATGTTGTCGAAGCCCGTGCAGTCCATGTGGTTAGGGACTTTTCACGGTTTGTGTCATCGTTTTTTGCGATTGCACCATAAAAAAGCAGGTCTGTCGTCCACTTTTCAGATTATGGATACATCCGATCAACTTTCTTTAATCAAGCGTTTATTAAAACAACGCAACATCAATCCAGAATTTATTCAGCCACGTGCTTTGCAACAATTTATCAATAGCAAAAAAGAAGTAGGCGGTCGTGCGGCTGTATTGAGTGCAGACGATTCTTACACCCAAACATTGATTGAATGTTTTGCTGATTATGAACGGATTTGTCAGGACGAAGGTTTGGTAGATTTTGCCGAGTTGATTTTGCGTTCATATGAAGTTTTGAGTTCAGATGAATCGTTGCGGCGACATTATCAGCAAAAATTTCGTCATATTTTGGTGGATGAATTTCAGGATACCAATGCACTTCAATATCAATGGATTCGTTTATTGGCAGGCGGTGGGGCTTGTGTTTTTGCCGTAGGTGATGATGACCAAAGCATTTATCGTTTTCGTGGTGCAGATGTTCAAAACATGAACTACTTATTGCGAGATTTTTCGATTAAAAACCCCATCAAACTGGAACAAAATTATCGTTCAGTGGGGAATATTTTACAGGCTGCCAATGCGGTCATTGCCAACAATCGCAGTCGTTTGGGCAAAAATTTACGCACCAATGCAGAAGATGGAGAAAAACTGCGTTTTTATCATGCTTATGACGATTCTTCCGAAGCGCGTTTTGTGGTGCGAGAAATTCAAGAACGCTTGAAAGAAAACACTTCACCGCAAGACATTGCGATTTTATACCGCAACAATGCTCAATCGCGTGTATTGGAGCAACAATTAGCATCAGAAAACATTCCTTATCGCATTTATGGTGGCGTTCGTTTTTATGAGCGTCAAGAAGTCAAATTGGTTTTAAATTATTTGCGTTTGGTTTTAGACCCTGATGACAATAATGCTTTTTTGTACATCATCAATACGCCATCAAGAAGTATTGGACCTTCCACCATCAAAAAAATGCAGGAGCAAGCACAGGCAAGCAAAACATCTTTGTTTGAAGTGGCGTGTGCGATGGCGCTCGACAGTTCGAAAATAGATGCGTTTGTGCAAATTATTTATCAAATTGCACACAGCGTGTCGAACAAAAAACTGTCAGATGTTGTTGTAGACGCGATAAGAATCAGCGGTTTGCTTGATATGTATCAAAGCAAAAAAGAGTATGAGCGTTTGGATAATTTGCTTGAATTGGTGAATGCGGTTACCTCATTTAATCCAGATGGCTACATCAACGAGCCTGAAAAAATGGGCGATACAGAAACATTGCTTGATGCTTTTTTAACCAGCACGGCATTAGAATCTGGCGAGCGTCCTTCGTCTTCCAAGCAACATTCCATTCAACTGATGACGGTTCATGCTGCCAAAGGTTTGGAATTTGATACGGTTTTCTTAACAGGATTGGAAGAAGGATTATTTCCCAATCAGTATGCTTTAAATGAGCACAATGGGGAAGAAGAAGAACGCCGTTTGATGTATGTTGCCATCACGCGTGCGAAAAAGCATTTAACGCTTTCTGCGGCACAAAATCGTATGTTGCATGGCAGGGGGAATATAGGTTCTGTTTCTCGTTTTGTGCATGAAATTCCAGATGATTACATCACATTGATGACAGGCAACCTGAATAAAACCATCAATCGCTATACTTATTCTTATGATTATTACAAGCAGCCTGAAAAAGAGCCAGAACCACCGAAACAATTTGGCGAATACACCGTAGGCGACAATGTCCGCCACAATCGTTTTGGCACTGGTGTGATTACCGACATCATTCCCAAAGGGAAAGATGAAGACAGTGAAACAGGGGAAGAATATGCACAATTTGTCATCAATTTTGGCATCGAAGGCGTAAAAACTTTGGATACGCGTTATGCTAAATTGAGCAAAATCACATCAGAAAATCCGTTTGAAAATTTCTCGGAAACGGCTGTAACAGAAACAGTTGAAGCCAAAACAGTTGAACCGAAAACAGTTGTATCAGAACGCACATCAATAAAACCTGTACAAGTTCAAACGAAACCTGTGCCATTTGCCAATAAACCTGTACAAGTTCAAATGAAACCTGTGCAAGTTCAAACGAAACCTGTGCAGGTTCAAACGAAACCTGTGCCATTTGCCAATAAACCTGTACAAGTTCAAACGAAACCTGTACAAGTTCAAACGAAACCTGTACAAGTTCAAACGAAACCTGTACAAGTTCAAACGAAATCTGTGTCATTTGCCAATAAACCTGTACAAGTTCAAACGAAACCTGTACAAGTTCAAACGAAACCTGTGCCATTTGCCAATAAACCTGTACAAGTTCAAACGAAACCTGTGCCATTTGCCAATAAACCTGTGCAAGTTCAAACAAAACCTGTGCAGGTTGAAACAAAATTTGTGCAGGTTGAAACTAAACCTGTGCAAGTTGAAACTGCTGCCCATAAAGTTGTTGATGCAGGGGCTACTGAAAAAAAACAATCTCCCAAAACCAGCGAAACCTCTAAAATGACTAAACCCGTATCACCTCATGCAAGAGTCAAGCAAACCTATGCGGTGGGCGATAAAGTTCGTCATGCAGATTGGGGCGATGGCGTGGTTACCCATTCTTTCCCTATGGGGATATACAGCCGTTTGACCATTGATTTTGGGCAAGACGGCATTAAAATCATGACCACTCAAAATGCTGCGTTGAAAAAAATATCACCAGATGAGCAGCCTGAAAGCGTTTCTCGTACAGAGAAAGTTAATACATCACCATATTCAAAGAGGCAGCCTGAAAGCATTTCTCGTACAGAGAAAGTTAATACATCACCATATTCAAACAGGCAGCCTGAAAGCATTTCTCGTACAGAGAAAGTTAATACATCACCATATTCAAACAGGCAGCCTGAAAGCATTTCTCATACAGAGAAAGTTAATACATCACCATATTCAAACAGGCAGCCTAAAAGCATTTCTCATACAGAGAAAGTTAATGCATCATCATATTCAAACAGGCAGCCTGAAAGCGTTTCTCATACAGAGAATGTATCGAATACACCATACAAAACCATTCACAAACAGCCTGAAAAACAATCAGCACTTGATTTATTTCCAAGTGATGCAGGCTATGTTTCGGGCGAACGGGTTGTTCATAAAAAATTTGGCGTTGGTACGGTGGTTTGTGTTCTTCCACAAAATGAGCATAAAATCATTGTTACTTTTGAATCGGCAGGGACAAGGATTTTTGATATGCCCTATACTTCATTGAAAAAGTATCATCAATAAGCCAAAAACATGAATTAAGGAATACAAAATGTTATTGTGGATTGCAGATTTTTTACAACATTGGGTAAGTGGTTTTCGTATTTTTCAATACACCACTTTTCGTGCCATCATGGCAACCTTAACTTCATTGGCATTTTGTTTGCTTTTTGGTCCTTGGACAATTCGCAAACTGACAGAACTCAAAGTAGGGCAGGCGGTGCGTACCGATGGTCCGCAAACGCATTTAATTAAAACAGGCACGCCCACTATGGGCGGTTCCCTGATTCTAACCGCTATCACCGTTAGCGTTTTATTGTGGGGAAACCTCGCCAACCGATTTATTTGGTTATTACTGATTGTGATGTTGTCCACAGGTATTTTGGGTTTTTACGATGATTGGCGTAAAGTGGTATACAAAGATCCCAACGGTATTTCTGCTCGATTTAAAATGATTTGGCAATCGGTGGTTGCGATCGGTACGGCATTGTTTTTATTATATTTCACGCCCATTTCATCCTTAACAGGTTTGATTATTCCCTTTGTCAAAGACACCCAGTTGGCAATCGGCGGATTGGGCTTTTGTTTGATGACTTATTTTGTGGTTGTTGGCACTTCCAATGCGGTGAATTTAACCGATGGATTAGACGGATTGGCCGCATTTCCAGTGGTTTTGGTGGCATTTGGCTTGTCGATTTTTGCCTATGTTTCGGGGCATGCGACCTTTGCCAATTATTTGCATCTTCCCTATATTCAGGGTGCCAATGAAGTATTGATTTTTTGCATGGCGATGTGTGGTGCTTGTTTGGGTTTTTTGTGGTGGAATGCGTATCCAGCACAGGTTTTTATGGGCGATGTTGGTGCATTGGCATTAGGAGCTGCGTTAGGGACAGTGGCGGTGATAGTACGACAAGAAATCGTATTAGGCATTATGGGGGGATTATTTGTTGCCGAAGCCATTTCGGTGATGTTGCAAGTGGGTTCTTATAAAACCAGAAAAAAACGCATTTTCCGCATGGCACCCTTGCATCATCATTACGAATTAGGCGGCTGGAAAGAAACGCAAGTCGTAGTGCGTTTTTGGATCATCACGCTTATTTTGGTGTTGATTGGATTAAGCAGTTTAAAAATTCGGTAAGCAAAATGTTCAGGCTGCTTATCAAGCACATGGATAGGCAACCTGAAACCTTTGCAAAACTGGCACTCATGGCACATTTTTTCGTTATGCAGTTCAAAAACTTGCTTAAACTTTTGTTATATCTTCGTTTTTTAGTTTCGTTTTGCTTGTAGAAACTTCGGCTTGTTTGCTACGCAAACCTTTTATCTACTGTATTCACATCTACCAGTTTTGCATAGTTATTGTTTTTCTTTCATTTCTTGCCATGTGTTTTGCAGGTTTTGAAGCGACTGGTGAAAATCTTGATAGACTTCCTGATAATTTTTAAATTGTTGTTTTGCTTGATACAGTGGCAAAAGTTCTTGTTGTTTACAGGATTCAATATCTCGTAATTGGCAGGCTTGATTTAAATATTTTTGAGCAAGACTCCAATCTTGCACAACGCCATCTAAATCTTTTTGAATATAGATAATCCCCAAAGTATTGCAGGACATAGGGTCGTGTAAATCACAGGCTTCTTTCAAATAGGCGATAGCCTTTTGTGGATTTTTTTCAGGCAAACTGAAAAAATAAACCAATCCCAAATCTCGACAACTTTCTTTTTGATGATTGTTGCAGGCGTTTTCCAGAATGGATAAATTTTCATGCTTGATTGTATTTTGACAAGGCACAGAATCGTCTTTTGCACAGGCAAAAGGATAGTTTTTTTCAATTTTTCGCCATTTATCTTGAATATTTTCCATCAACCTATGTAAGCCGTGTTTTTTTTCTGGATTGATTGGGTGGCGGTTTTGTGATTTTTCATGTGTTGGATATATAGACAGTTTTTCCATCAAAGGCACTAATTTGCTTCGAAAGCAAGATTCTTTGTCTTTTAATTGGCAAGCTTTATCTAAATATCTTTGTGCCAAATTCAAATCTTGTACAACGCCATCTAAATCTTTAGTGGCATAAGCAGCACCCAAAGTCCCACAAGACATGACTTCATTTAAATCGCACGCTTTTTGTAAATAGAGAAGCCCCTTTTGTGCATTGTTTTCTTTGCTGTTTGTCGGCAACATAAACAAATGAATAAACCCCACATCTCGACAACCCTCTTTGTTATTGCCGTTACAAGATTTTTCCGCAAAGGGCAGGGCTGATAAATAATTATTATGAACGCGAATATAATGATTGACCGTATTTTGGCAAGCCATCGCATCGCCTTTTTCGCAGGCAAATTGGTACATCTGCAAAGATTTTTCTGCATGATATAAGGGACTATCTTCTTGTTCATACACCCAACCTGCATTATTGCAACCGCGAATATCGCCCAATCGACAACCTTTTTCATAATATTCCGCAGCAATGACATAATTTTTTTCCACACCTTTGGCGGTTTGATGGACAAAGCCAATATGAGAGCAAGCCACAGCGACATTGCCATCGCAGGCTTTATGAAAATATTTCAATGCTTCGGACATATCAGGTTTAACGCCTGTGCCACGACTGTATCTGAGCCCATGAGCATAACAACTGTCAGCATGCCCCTTTTCGCATTGCAATAAAGCGGTGTTATCTTGTGAAGAAGAGACCGTATTGGCAGTTGTATTGGAGTTTGTATTTTGTTGAGAACAGGCAGAAAGCAAAGCCACAACGAAATACCATAAATATTGGCGTAATAGTCAAAAAAGGTGATAGAAATCTCTGCAAGCCTTATCATTACTGATTTTTATAGGAGTGAAAGGCTTTGAATACAAAAAATGCTTTTTCTGCGGTTCAAGAAGGGTCGTAAAGAATGGAAAACAGAATGGC
>JAGCOT010000123.1 GCA_017645365.1 Neisseriaceae bacterium | reverse complement strand
TATCGGCTGCACTTCTTGCTGTAACTTCTAATACAAAAAATTCAAGCAGTTTCTTCTGTACAGATTTCTTTAATTTACAATGCGTTATCTTCATTTTTGCAGTCTATCATAACTGCTAATCTAATACAGCCCCAAAATTTTTATTCAATTTGAGTGCGTAATTGTACCTTTTCAGGCTGCCATTGTCCGCCAAAATGTCGAATAATGGCTTGTGCAGTTTTATCTTGTGCCAAAAGAGTCAATGCTTCTTGTTGCGATTGAATGGTCTGTTTTTGTCGTGTTTGCATCACGGTTTCAAAATTTTCCTGCCAATCAACAAGACGAATATCAGGATCGATATCAATGTGTTGGGCAAGAATTTTGCCTGCTTCTTGAATTTTTTTCTTTTCCAATGGCATGGTCATTTGTGGAGAAAATGCGAGTGTTACAACATGATTTTCGGTACTCACCCAAGTGGAATATTGTAAAAACAACCACAATGAACCAATATCTTTTTCATAATCTTGAATGATTTTCGTCCACACCTCTTGCGACCAATGATGGATGATGCGTTTTTCTTGATGTTTTTTTATTTCCATCACATTTTCTAAATCATCATCTTCTTCATTCGCATCATTGATTTCTTTCAGGCTGCCTGTTTCTTGTTTATTGAAATCCAATAGAGTCGCAGCCCTGTTTTCTGTTTTCAGGCTGCCTGAAAATACTGAATTTACGGATACAGTATTTTTCAGGTTGCCTGTTGTTGCGTCAATTCCCCTGCTGCTCACAGGGGTTATGATTTTGGGTCTTGAAGTTCAGTCCCTTCAACCGTATCGTCTGCACTGATTTCGTGTGCGGCCAATGGTGCAAAAGACAGCATACGCAAAATTGTCATCAGAAAACCTGAATATTCATCAGGAGCAAACGGCATATCTTTTTTGCCGTGAATCACGCATTGATAATACAACTGGATTTCTTCTGATGATAATTTTTGAGCCAAAGCAAGGACATCAGATTCTGCATCTGCTTGCGGAAGAATTTGCTGCACCGCCAATTCTTGCAACAAAACCGCCAATTCATTCAAAACGGTATCAAAGCCAATCGAACGAGAAGTCAGTTCCGTTAAAGTTTGCCATAAGGCTTCACGATTTTGGTCGGCAATATGATTCAATAAATCAAACAGATAATGACGATCGACAACCCCCAACATTTGACGAACGCTATCAGCAGACACGCTTCCTGAACTCAATGCAATGGACTGATCCAATAAACTCAAAGCATCACGCATCGAACCTGCCGCAGCACGCCCCAATAATTGCAAAGCATCGTCTTCAAAATCAATGTTTTCGGATTCTAAAACATGACGCAAGTGTCCTGAAACTTGTTCTACGGTTAAATTACGCAACACAAATTGCAAACAGCGACTTAATACCGTAATCGGAACTTTGTGTGGGTCTGTGGTGGCTAAAATGAATTTGACATGTTCAGGCGGCTCTTCCAGCGTTTTTAACATGGCGTTAAACGCCGATTTGGAAAGCATATGCACTTCGTCAATAATGTAGATTTTGTATTGTCCCGAAGTTGGGACGTATTGGGCGTTTTCCAAAACTTCACGCATATTGTCGATGCCCGTGTTAGAAGCCGCATCAATTTCGAATAAATCGACAAATCGTCCGCTATCAATTTGCAGGCAGGCTGAACATTCGCCGCAAGGCTCGCCATCATTGGGATTTTCACAGTTCAAACTTTTGGCAAGAATACGAGCAATAGTGGTTTTGCCAACACCACGCGTCCCTGTTAATAAATAAGCATGATGCAAGCGACCTTGCTTTAAAGCATTAAGCAACGCACCCACCACATGGGTTTGTCCAACTAAATCTGCAAAACGGCGTGGTCGCCATTTGCGTGCAAGTACTTGATATGCCATATTTTTTCCTTAAATGATTTTGACAAAGCAATGTTATTAAAAGGATGATTGTGTTGCTTCAAAGATGTTCTAACTTTGCCTGTGGCTTGCAGAAACTGCGGTTTGATTGCTATTGACTTCGCCAAAATTAATGAATCGACAATACTACCGTTTTTCCATCATCACTGAAAGCAAAAATGTATTTTCAGCATTTTAACAACAAATCATTAACTTCAACTATTCAATCAGTGTTTTGTTTCTACATTTTCATCATATTTAAAATGATTTAACTTGTTAACTCAAAGAAGTTTTATATGGAAAAATAACAGTTACAGCATTGGTGGCTTTTTGATTAACAGGTCTCCAAACTTATATTGTGTCAAATCAATGCTGATCCAGTTTTGCAGGATTTCTTTCAGGTTGCCACCCAAACCGCTTATGTCAATGGTCAAGATGCTCGTTTACACTATTTTTGGGGATTGGGTAAGAAAAAACAGTGAATGCTGTGAAAATTGATCAAGGAGAATAAAACATCACCAAAGTAGAAAGGCAATTAGAAATTTAGCCTCGTCTCGGCACGCATAAACTTTGGTTTAATGGCTATGCAAAATTTTTAAAGCATTTACCTAACGATAAAATAAACCTTGCTTTATTAGACATCGTAACTTTGAGGATTGATACCCCATATACAGGACGCTTTTATTGTCATCAAAAGCGATAAAGCGTATTTTAAAAAAAACCTCCTGACTGAAAATCAGGAGGTTTTTGCATTTTCACATCATTCAAAAGCGAAGTTAACTTAAACGATGTGTTGTATTCAAATGGTCGGAGTGAAAGGATTCGAACCTTCGACCCCTTGCACCCCATGCAAGTGCGCTACCAGACTGCGCCACACTCCGACAAGAAAATAGATTGTTACTGATTGATGATGTCTTTTAATTTTTGACTGGGACGGAAAGCAACCACACGACGCGGAGAAATCATCACTTGTTCCCCTGTTTTAGGATTGCGTCCAGGTCGAGCAGGTTTGTCGTGCAAAATAAATGAACCAAAACCAGTGATTTTGACTTCTTCGCCGTTTTCCAAAGACACGCCAATTTCTTCAAAGAAGAGTTCTACAATTGTTTTTGCGTCTAATCGACTGATGGATGGAACTTTTTCTACTAAAACATCCGCTAATTCTGCTTTGGTAAGTGCCATAAGTATCTCTCTAATGTCTTAATCTTCAAACGGTAACCCACTATAATACACGAAAGGTTGTTATGTATCAAGGATGAATCACGGTTTGATGCTCTTGATTTTGGCGTTCTTGAATTTGTCCCAAAGTGTAAACCGTTTCTCCTTGTTCTTGCAGAAGTTGCGTGGCTATTGGGGCATCTTTTTCGGATACAATGACTACCATGCCAATCCCACAGTTGAATGTGCGATACATTTCGTGCATAGGAACAGAGCCTTTTTCTTGCAACCATTGGAAAAGTGGTGGCAAACGCCAAGATGATGCGTTGATATGGGCAGTAACATTTTCAGGAAGAATTCGCGGAATGTTTTCAATCAAACCGCCACCTGTAATGTGTGCCATCCCTTTAATTGAGACAGTTTTCATGGCGTGCAAGATGGAACGAACGAAAAGTCGCGTTGGTGTCATGATGACTTCACGCAAGGTTTTGCCATCATCAAAAGGGGCGTCTAAATCAGGTTGGGCTCGGTCTATGATTTTGCGAATTAAAGAATAGCCATTGGAATGTGCTCCACTGGATGCTAAACCCAAAATCACATCCCCAGCTACAATGGTTTTGCCTGTGATTAAAGCGTCTTTTTCGGCAATACCGACCGCAAAACCTGCCAAATCGTATTCGCCAATGGGATACATTCCAGGCATTTCAGCGGTTTCACCACCGATTAAAGCACAGTTAGATTCTTCGCAACCTTTGGCAATGCCACTAATGACGGCAGTGGCTTGTTCAACATTCAGTTTGCCACACGAGAAATAATCCAAGAAGAATAAAGGCTCTGCACCTTGTACCAAAATATCATTAACGCTCATGGCGACCAAGTCGATACCAACGGTATCATGTTGATTCCATTCAAAGGCTAATTTGAGTTTTGTGCCAACGCCATCTGTACCAGAAACCAAAACAGGATTTTGGTATTTTTTGGAAATTTCAACAATGGCACCAAAACCGCCCAATCCCCCTAAAACTTCTGGACGCATGGTGCGTTTAGCAAAAGGTTTAATGTTTTCAACCAGTTGTTCACCAGCATCAATATCGACACCAGCATCTCGATAATTCAGAGGTTCCATACTTAATTTGTCCTTGATTGAAAGTTTAGGAGAGATTTTTACAGATGATTTTGTAATAAGCGAGTTAATGATTGGTATTGATGCAATTCATTAACTCGCAGGTTTCAGCTTGCCTTTTTCAGGCTGCCTGTTTATGCACGCTTGCGGAATTCGCCAGTTCGTGTATCAATTTCGATTTTGTCGCCGTTTTCTACGAATGCAGGCACAGAAATTTCGCCACCACCAATCAAACGAGCGGGCTTCATCACTTTACCTGATGTATCGCCTTTAACCGCAGGTTCAGTGTATTCTACTTCACGCACGACGATGGTGGGCAATTCAACAGAAATAGCACGACCGTTGTAGAAAGTAACTTCGCAGACATCTTCCATGCCGTCTACAATATAAGGCAATGCATCGCCCATATTTTCGGCTTCTACTTCATATTGATTGAATTCTTCGTCCATAAAGACATACATAGGATCAGCGAAATAAGAGTAAGTGCATTGTTTGCGTTCCAACACAACGACATCAAATTTTTCGTCTGCTTTGTATACAGATTCTGTTGCGGCACCTGTTAATAAGTTTTTCAATTTCATTTTGACAACGGCGGCGTTACGACCTGATTTGTTGTATTCGGTTTTTTGCACCACCATGGCATCATTGCCCATCATAAAAACATTACCAGCGCGTAACTCTTGTGCGGTTTTCATAAAAATTTTCCTACATTTGAAAAGTTAAAAACATTGAATTTTAACTGTTTTTTGTCATCATGAAAACGAGTTTTTCTACGGCAGAAGGAAGTTCAAAAAGTTTTTTTCGCCAATTCAGATGTGCTTGATGCCATGCAGGATATTGTGTCCATAAGGTATGCCAATGATTTTGACGCACTTCATCGGTAAGGCAGATCGCACCGTTTAATTCATCGGACAATGCTTGATGGGCAATTTTCAGATTTTCTGGAAAATGATGATAAACACGATTCCAAAAAGCGTTCAATTTGGGAAGATGAGCTTGTTCTTCTTGTGGATAGATATGCCAGAAAAATGGTTTTCCGCTGTATTGAGCACGCATAAAACTGTCTTCACCACGCACGATTAAAACATCAAAAGATTGCAATAAATCATCAAAATCCGCTTGTGGTACAAATGCTTGCAGATGAATCTTGCCTTGTTGAAAGGCAGCCTGAAAAGAAGTAAACCTTTGAAAAGCGTTATATAAAGTTTCACCAGCAATGAATATTTCAATATTCCACGACAAATCATTCCATGTTTGTAAATGATGTTGCCAAATGGGATTGTCGTATGCAAAACAAAACAGTCGCATTTTTTCAGGCTGCCTGAAAAGAGTGGGAAGATGAAAGGAAAGATGTTTTTCCCGCAACAGTCCGCCTGTTTTGTGAGTAAAACCCATAAAATAGAAATATTTGACTACGCCGTTATTTTGCAAAGAGGGCATCATATGACAATCTTCCACCCAATCTTCGGCACTCAAATATTCCCAGTTTAGCCATAAAGGCTGATGTTTTTGAATGATGGTGCGAATATGATGAGGAATTTCGCAGGCAAACATTTCAATGACGGCTTGGGGAATGCTATTTTCTTCGATACTTAAATCCCAATCTTTGACCCTTACTTGATGAACATTTTGTTCTTTCGATGATGCTTGTATATCAGGCACAATGGCAGATAAAGTGGGCAAGTGATCAATATAAAGGGTTACGGCACAATCGAATTCTGTGGCAAGTATTTGGGACAATCGCCAAGCGATGCCTGCATCGCCAAAATTATCGATGACGCGACAAAAAATCCAAACAACTGGGTGATGGTTTTCCATAACAATCCTTGAAATAGATTTTCATCATTTAAGTAGACCATACTTTATTAAAAAAGGCGAGATTTTGTTACAATAGCCCATTGTAAAATTCGCATATGCGTTGTTATGGGATACGACAATGCTGTTGTCTAATGATGTTTTATTTGGCAAGGATTTCTTGTTCTTCAATCAATGTTCAAAGAATGTTTTAAATAGTTGTTTCAAAACAAAACACTTTGCCTACGACAGTAATAGAAACTCTTGAAAATTGTGTCCTGCTTAAAGACAAAGTTTATTTCACCGTTAGGTGAAATCTTTATTGACGAAGTCAATAAAGGATTACGAAGTAATCAAAACGCAGTTTCAGCGAGCGATCGACAAAGTTAAAACTTATATGGGCAATGTTGTGGTTGCGACTATAATCCATCTTAATCGTCTTGAATAAAATGAATTCAACATATTTACGCAATGTAGCTCAAAAAATCCCAGAAAAAAACCAAGAAGCCATCAAAACATTGGAAAGAGTGGCACAGGAATGGTTTGCTCATCAAGAAGAAATTCAATGGGTAGTGATTGCCCCAAATGACGAACAACATAAAAAATTTCCTTGGAAACTTGCATTAACTGTTGTTGCAGGTACTGTGGCACTGTTTTATCCCATATGGGAAAAACAAGGAATATCCAGTTTAGAAATCTTAACCATTTTGGCGTTAGGCGGTTTCTTCTTTTATCAATGGAAAAATAAAGAAATTCAATACATAGAAACCTATGTCAAAATCATCCGTCCAATGCAAAAGGCATTTTGATTGATAAAGATGGCAAGATAAGCAACATCAAATATGGCGAATTGTTCAGGCTGCCTATTTTCAGGCTGCCTGAAACAGCAAATCAAAATGATGAGCATGATCCATATGTTTCAATGCGAAAAAAATTACAAAACGCCATACATCAAGAAACTGGTTGGCGGTTTGAAGATGTTGATGCACCCTGAAAATAATTATTTCTGTTGAATAAAAAACGGTCCTTGTCCCTCGATTTCTTTTTGGGCAGTTTCAATGACATCTTCATATTTTTGTGCGATTTTTTCCACCGAATCACTATCCCATGCAATGGTCGGCAAAATCACAAAATGTACTATTCCAGGTTGAAGCAATTTCAAACGACGCGACCAAAATTCTCCGCTGTTCATGGCTACTGGCACAATGTTCATTTGCAGGTTTTGTGCCATGCGTGCAGCCCCGCGTTTATATCTACCACGAACACCAGGTTGCGTGCGTGTGCCTTCTGGGAAAATGCTAATCCAAAAACCTAATTTTTTGCGTTTTAAACCAATCTCCAATAATTTTTGCGATGCCTGTACCGCTTCCTTGCGGTCAATGGGAATTGGACTCATCAACATTAAGCCTTGTCCCAAAATGGGTAAATACAGCAATTCTTTTTTCAATACAAAAATTTGATGTGGAAATATTGATTGTAATGCCAATGTTTCATACCCCGATTGATGCTTACAGCAAATAATAGACGGTTCTTTGGGAATATTTTCCCTCCCTTCCACTTGGTAAGATAATCCGATGGCATGTTTGAGCAACCACAAAACAGAACGCGCCCAAGCAACTCCTGTGTAATGGCGTATGCGTGGTGGCAAGGGTGCAGCACACAGCATCACGATAAATAAAATGGGCGTGATGATTAAAAAACCAATCCAAAAAAGTATGTTTCTGAATACAATCATGACATTATCACTTAATTACAAAACACCAGCCTGCATGAGGTCGTGCATATTGATCGCCCCAATCAGACGATTTTCTTCATCAACCACCGCCATGCCATTGATGCGTTTTTCTTGCATCATTCGTAAGGCTTCACTTGCTAAACTGGAAGCAAGAATGGAATGCGGAGCTTGTTTCATTACTTCTTGTATCGGAACGATTGGTAAATTATTGTTTTTTTGGAATAAACGGCGTAAATCGCCATCGGTAAAAATACCAATCAACTGACGATTTTTTGCAATCAAAATCATCCCCATGCCTTTTTCCGACATTTGCACAATGGCATCAGGAAGCATCAAATCTGGCGATACCACAGGCAAATGCTCGTTTTGGTGCATGATGTCTGATACTCGCACAATCAAGCGTTTCCCCAATCGTCCCGCAGGATGAGATAAGGCAAAATCATCTGCCGTTAAATTTCTGGCTTGCAGTAGCACCACAGCCAAAGCATCTCCTAATGCCAAAGAAGCAGTTGTACTGGAAGTTGGAGCCAAACCCAAAGGACAGGCTTCTTGCTTTACATGCACATTCAAAAAAATATCTGCTGTTTGTGCCAATGTGGATTCACTGCGTCCACTCATGACAATCAAGCAAACACCTTTTCGTTTCAAGGCGGGTACAATCGACAACACTTCATCGCTTTCCCCTGAATAAGACAATGCCAAAACCACATCATCTTTCATAATCATTCCCAAATCACCATGTGCCGCTTCGGAAGGATGAACAAAAAAAGCAGGCGTTCCTGTGGAAGCCAATGTTGCCGCAATTTTGCGTGCAATATGTCCCGATTTTCCAATGCCAATCACCACCAAACGCCCTTGACAATGCAAAATGGCATCAATCGCTTGCCCAAACGCTTGTTCATCTAAATGATTGGCTAAATCACGCAAAGTATCGGCTTCAATCTGCAAGGCATTTTTGGCTGTTTGTGCATAAATGGGATAAGTCATAGGAAAAAACCTTTAAAACATATGATTTTTAAGGAAAGTCATTATACTGTATTTAAAGTTCGAAGTTTTTAGGACTCATTGCCACAGGATTTGAAAAAAATTTCAGAGTGAATAATGGTCAATGAGATGGATATCGATTGGGCAATATTTTCAGGCTGCCTGAAAACTAATTTGTTTGTTGCCATTCTAAATTTTGGGTACTGAATTTCCAATGGCGATTTTCAATATCTTTGCAAGTGGCATGAAATTCAAATTTTTCTGGAAATGATTTAGTTTTGGGTGATGCCAAAGTGTCAAAGTGCATATTAAAAGTTTCAACAGCACGCAAGCGGCAATAAATTTCCTCTTTATGTTCTTCTTTATCTAAAAAGAAATCGCCAGGTCGAATGTAAGGCGTATAAAAAGTCCCGCTATTGCCTTGTTTATCCTGAAATTCTAAATAAAAATCTCGAAAAGCAGTTTGGGAATAATTGGAAATTCTAATGCCCCATAAGCCTTGATTGTTTTGTGTTGGCGAAAAGGGAACGCCATGCACCCAGTCGATAATAAGTAGTTGAATTTGGGCTTTTTCTTTTTCTTGTTGGTGTTGTAGCATATTTTTTTCTTTGTTTTTCATTTCTTTATAAGTAAAGCAAACTGCAATAATTGCACTTAAACTTGCTATGCTACTAAAAAGATTTGCCACATTGCTCAAAAAACTCATCATTATCTCCTAAATATTCTTTCAGGCAGCCTGAAAGTGGGGGATTTTATCATTTTATTAGAGAAGTTCTGAAACTACTTCTCCCACTTCTTCAACAATTTTACCGACAGTGTCATCAGCACGATTAACTGTAAGCCTAATACGGCGTACATTTTCCACAGCACGGTAAAGCCCACGCCTTTGGTGAATGTGCCTAAACTGATGATTTGAAACCACGACGCGGGAAAGATTTGCGAAATCACCGCCGCACTGCCTTCTAATGTGGCAACAGGGTATATCATTCCTGAAAAATTAACGCTGGGTATCATCACCAAAATGCCTGCGGCAAATAGAGCGGCGACTTGGGTATTGACGAAGCAGGAAACGAATAGGCCTATGGCTGTGGCAACGCTGATAAACAACACTGTGCCTACCAAAAGTGCAAAAAGTGAGCCTTTAAGTGGTACGCCCAAGATAAAGATGATAAAGAACAATAAAATCAAGGAACTGACTATGCCTAATGCGATATAGGGCAGTTGTTTGCCGATTAAATACTGGCTGCCTGAAACGGGCGATGTGTAGAAATTTAAGATTGAGCCTAACTCTTTTTCTCGCACTACGCCGACTGCGGTGAGCATAGTCGGTATCATCAGTAACGCCATCATCAATACACTTGGTGCAATGGCGTATATGCTTTTAAATTCTTGATTATAAATAAATCTGGGTTCGGTAATAGTTGTTATGGCGGCAGATTTTTCAGGCAGCATATTGGCGATATGTGTAGCGGAAATGCCACTGATATAGCCGCTAATGGCTGTGGCGGTAAAAGGTTGCGTGCCGTCTATGTGGTAGGCGATTTGTGGCTTGCGGTTAGAGTGAAGTTCTTTACCGAAATTTGCTGGAATATCAATGACTAATTGTGCTGGTGTGCTTTGTAAGGCGTAGTCGATTTCGCTAAAATCATTTAACGCTGGTTGTTCGATAAAGTAGGGCGAACTTTTAAATTCTTGCACTAACTCGCGGCTTGTTTGACTTTGGTCTTGGTCGGCAACGGTGAATGGCACTTCGTCTATATCAAACGAAATGCATAAGGCGACACAAAATAAAATCACCAAAGGACCTGCGGCGGCAAAAAATAGACGCACTTTATCGCGTAATAATTCCAAACTTTCTCGCCATGCAAATGTTAAAGTTTCGCTAAACCACGCTATTAACTTATTGATTTTATGCGTATTTTCTGTATATTCGATGATTTCATCAAAAGCGGTTTCGGCAGATTCATTCGCTCCATTGTCTTCCAAACATTGAATAAACGCTTCTTCTAATGTGGCTGCCTGAAACTGTTGTCGTAAGTTTTCAGGCGTGTCGGCGGCTAAAACTTGCCCTGCGTGCATTAGCGAAATGCGGTCGCACAACGCCGCTTCGTTCATAAAATGGGTTGAAACAAAAATCGTGGTTTTATCTTTTCTTGATAATTCAATCAGTTGCCGCCAAAACATATCGCGAGCAACAGGATCAACTCCCGATGTGGGTTCGTCCAAAATCAACAATTCTGGGCGATGAATGCACGCGGCGGCAAGTTGTAATCGCTGACGAATGCCTAATGGTAAATCCGCAGGTTTGCTGTCGGCATATTGAATTAAATCAAATCGTTGCAATGCGTCTTGAACGCTTGCACGAACTTGATTGGCAATATTCGGATAAATGGCTGCGGTGAGCTTTAAATTTTGCCTAACCGTCAATTCCTCATACAGCGAAAAGGCTTGCGACATATAACCCACACGGCAACGCGTGGCTTTGTCGTCCGTATCAACGGGGTGTCCGAATAAAATGGCTTCGCCCTCATCGGCTTCTAACAAGCCTGTGAGCATTTTCATCGTGGTGCTTTTGCCGCAACCGTTCGAGCCCAAAAAGCCAAAAATCTCGCCTTTTTTAATCGTAAAAGAAACATTGTTTGCAGCGGTAAAATCGCCAAAGCGTTTGACCAAATTTTTAGCAACAATCACAGGTTCTTCGTGGCTATCTACAAAAGGCGGAATAATAAGCCCTTGATTATTATTTGTTTTTTCAGGTAGCATTCTGCGATACGCGTCTTCAACCGTGCTGCTGTTTGTTTGACGCAAAATATTTTCACGAAAATCAGCGGCTAACAATTTGCCGTTATTCATCGCCAAAAGATAATCAAAGCGTTCGGCTTCTTCCATATAAGCCGTTGCCACAATCATGGTCATTTGCGGAAATTCGCTTTGCAGGCGGTCGGTGAGTTCCCAAAACTGACGGCGAGATAAAGGATCAACCCCCGTTGTGGGTTCGTCTAAAATCAGAATTTCAGGCTGATGAATCAAAGCACAGCACAGGCTTAACTTTTGTTTCATACCGCCTGATAATTTGCCCGCAGGACGCTCTTTGAAAGCAAACAAGCCAGTGGCTTTTAAGAGACGGTCTATTGTGGCAAGACGGATTTTTTCAGGCAGGCTATAAAGCCGTGCGGCAAAGTCGATATTTTCTATGACCGTGAGTGTAGGATACAAATTTCGCCCCAAACCCTGTGGCATAAAGGCAACCTGAAAATTAAGCAGATTTCTATCTCGTTGATTTTTTGGCGTTTTACCCAAAACAACAATCTCGCCTGTCTGCTGCTTTTTTGTGCCAGCAATCAAAGATAACAGTGTGGATTTTCCCACACCATCAGGCCCAACCAAAGCCACAGTCGCCCCTTGATGAATGGTCAAAGAAACATCATCAACCGCAAGGGTTTTGCCATAGCGGTGGGTTAAGTGCGAAAGGGTGAGAATGGGGGGAGTCATCTTTCAGGCTGCCTGAAATAAATTTACAACGACATATTTAACATATTAAGAAATTCACTTTCGTGAATAATTTTGATTTTTTGCCCTTTTTCTATCAATTCTTGGGCTTTTCTTTCTTTTGTCGTTACAGTTTCATAATAGC
>JAGCOT010000122.1 GCA_017645365.1 Neisseriaceae bacterium | reverse complement strand
CATTCTGTTTTCCATTCTTTTTGGTGCGTTTAGAGCCGCAAAAAAAGCATTTTTTGTGTTCAAAGTATTTGACCTTCCTAAAAAGCAATAATGATAAGGTGTTCAGCGTTTTTTAGCACCTTTTTTGTTACTTATGCCAAACATTTTTGATGTAGACGCAAAAGATATTCCTGAACATGATGTTTTGTGTGCTGGTTTTCCTTGTGTCGCTTTCTCAAAAGCAGGGAAACAAGAAGGATTTGCTGACCAAGCAAGGGGAACTTTGTTTTTTGAAATTGCTAGAATTCTCGAACATCATCATACTCCTTATATTATTCTTGAAAATGTTAGAAATCTTACTTCTCATGATAATGGAAATACTTGGAAAGTAATAAAAGGAAGATTAAACGAGTTAGGATATAGGCTTACCGAAGCACCTCTTATCCTTTCTCCACACCAGTTCGGTATTCCACAATTAAGAGAAAGAGTTGTCATCCTTGGGAAATATGAACCCAAGAATGTTGATAAACCCATTAAAATCTCTTTTGATTCACTCAAAAAGAAAAATGAAAATTCAATTTACACAGTACTGACAAACAAGAAAGTGGCAGATAAATATTATATTTCTGAACATGAAGAGTATGTATTACAAGCATGGGACGAGTTTCATCAAGGAATAACTCCTAAAACTATTGGTTTTCCAATATGGTCTTGGGCGTGGAAAATATCCAACACGCCCAAAGAGTATCCTGCATGGAAACAAGATTTTGTGAACAAGAACATTCAACTTTATCAAGATAACAAGCAATTTATTGATGGTTGGCTCAAAAAATACAACAATCTTGTAGACTTTACAGATACAGAAAAAAAAATGGAGTGGCAGGCGGGAGAAAACATAGAATCCCTTTGGGAAGGGGTAATACAAAGCCGACCATCTGGAATTAGGGTGAAAACCCCTACTTGTTTCCCAGCACTAGTTGCTATGGTACAAATTCCAATAATTGGAAAATACAAGCGTCGCTTAACACCCAAAGAGGCTGCAAAACTTCAATCGTTTCCTGATGATTTCGTTCCCAATAAATTAGATTTGCAAGCATATAAACAGTTTGGAAATGCCGTTAATGTCGATGTTATAAAAGAATGTGCAAAAAAACTATTTGAGTACAATTAGGTAGTCTTTGTATGATTAGCCTTTCACAAACAATGCTTGTTGAATCATCTGCAAAGCGTGCTTTACCGCTTGCTGCCTAACTTGACTACGATTTCCTTGAAAATGCTGTTTTTCGGTGATTGTTTGCCGCTCTGTGGCACAGGCAAACCATACGGTGCCCACTGGTTTTTCAGCACTACCTCCTGTGGGACCTGCAATGCCTGATATGGCAATGGCATAATCTGAAAGGGCGAGTATTCTGGCATTTTCTGCCATTTCTTGCACAGTGGCTTCACTGACTGCCCCATATTGTTCCAAAGTGGCAGCCTGAACTTTGAGTAAGCGTTCTTTCGCCTCGTTGCTGTATGTAACCCAACCTTGCTTAAACCACTGCGAACTACCTGAAATCTCGGTCAACGCCCCTGCCAAAAGACCGCCTGTGCAAGATTCGGCCGTAGTAATGCTTTGATGATGGGCAATGCAATGTTGTGCAATGAAGTCAATCATTTCGATGCTTCCTGAAAAATTGAATGAGTGCATTGGTCGATGCGTCGTGATTAACTTCTTCTTGTGTATCCAACTGTGATTGAATTTTTTGAGCGGCTATTTTGCCGTATTGCACACCCCATTGGTCAAAAGCATTAATTCCCCAAATGACGCTTTGAACAAAGGTTCTATGTTCATACAATGCCAATAACATACCGCAATGAAATGGCGTTAAACGCGGTATGGCGATGGTGTTGCTGGGACGATTGCCTTGCATGAATTTTTCATTCGATGAATCCTCATGTCCTGACATCAATACTTGCGTTTGTGCCAAAGCATTGCTGAATAAAACTTTTTGACTTTCAGGCTGCCTGTATTCATCGCGAACAACCACAATAAAATCCGCAGGAATTAAATGCGAACCTTGATGCAATAATTGAAAATAAGAATGTTGAGCGTCTGTTCCTTCTGTGCCAAAAATCACTGGCGATGTGGGTATATCCAACATTTGACCTGATAAAGAAACAGATTTGCCATTGCTTTCCATCATCAGCTGTTGCAAATGGGCTGGAAACAAATGTAAACCGTGATGATAGGGCACTATGCACCGAGTGTAGGCGTGGTAAAAATTTAAATACCAAATATCAATCAATGCCAATAAAACTGGGACATTATGACGAAACGGAGCATCATGAAAATGCCTATCCATTTCGTGTGCACCGCTTAAAAATGCTCGAAAATGATTTTCACCAATCGCCAACATCAACAGCAAGCCAATGGTGGAAGTTACCGAAAATCGACCGCCTACCCATTCTGCCATACTGAAAATAAACGCTTCCTTAATACCGAAATCAGATGCCTGTTTCAGATTGTTGCTTACTGCTACAAAATGATGAGCAATCGCTTTTTCAGGTTGCCTGTTCAAGAACCATTGTCGTGCTAATTGGGCATTGATAAATACTTCTGCCGTCGTGAACGATTTACTGGAAATAATAAACAATGTGGTTTCTGGTGATAATCTTTGCAAGGTTTCCGATAAATATGCTGGATCTACATTGCTGACAAAATGGATGTTCAGGCTGCCTGAAAAAGGTTTTAGTGCCAACGATAATGCTTTGGCACCTAAATCTGAACCGCCAATACCAATATTAACAATATCTGTAAAAGGCTTTCCTGTGAATCCTTTCAGGCTGCCACTTCGCACTTGTTCGGCAAAATTCAATGCTTTTTCTAATGATTGATGAACTTGCGGTACGACATCTTCGCCCTCTACCGACAACTGTGCAGTTTTGGGCAGGCGAGAAGCAATATGCAAAGCAGGTCTATTTTCAGAAAGATTGATTTTATCGCCACGAAACATGGCGTTGATATGTTCACGCAGTTGAGCTTGTTCTGCCAAATGAAGCAATAAATCCAGCGTTTCTTCGGTGATGCGGTTTTTGCTGTAATCAACCAAAAAATCTTCTGCCAAAACTTCGTGCATTTGATCAAAACGATGGGGATTTTGTGCAAATAAATCACGCATATGCCAAGATTTTGTGGCTTGATGATGTGATTGCAAGGACGCCCAAATGCCTGTTTGATGAATCATTGAATGAAGTCCTTAATGAAAATTGCGTGTCGTTGGTGCTGGAACAAAAGAAGTATCCATCACATATTGTACTGGATTTTGTGGAGAAACTGTTACTTTCACCTGATTGTTTTGAATGTAAGGTTTTGGGTCGATTGCCAATGGTTCACTGACAAATTCAACCGTTTTGCCATTTTGTGGATTTTGCCATGTGGCAATGATTTCATAACGCGTTTCAGGCTGCCTGTCTGACCCTACCCAATGATGCGACCAGCGAATTTCTTTTACCTGTGCCATGACAGGCATTCCCTGTGCCATTGCCGCTTGCTGATTTTGATATTTGGGAAGCAAAACAAAAAACAATACGCCTGCAACAATCAATGCCATCACTAATAAAATTGGCTGATGAGTTACCAATCCGCCAATCAATAAGAGAATCAAAGCAATCGAGCAAATAATGAGTGTGGTGGAAGTAATCATGATACGCCCTTCAATCTGTTTTAAGCGTCCAAAGTATCATCGCCTTCTTGTCGTTTAGAAGGCTTAAATCGCACTGATTGAGGATAGGGATAAAAATCATCCAACAACCCTTGCAAAATGCGTTCTTTTTTATTTTGCCAAAATTCTTGCGTCAGCAATTCTTTATGATGTTCCAAGAAGGTTTTCCGTACATCGGGTTCTCCTAATAGGAAAGTGCCAAATTCTTCTGGGAAAACATCTCCTTTGGCAACTGGATACCAAACTTCGTCTGACATTTCGTATTCTGGATTCGGTGCTTCTGGAATTTTGCGGAAATTGCAATCGGTCATGTATTCAATCTCGTCATAATCGTAAAAAATCACACGACCAAAACGCGTTACGCCAAAATTTTTATACAGCATATCACCAGGAAAAATATTCGCTGTTGCCAATTCTTTCAAAGCATAACCGTAATCAATCACCGCCGCTTGTTTTTCTTCGATAGATGCCGTTTGCATATACAAATTCAACGGTTTCAAACGGCGTTCAACATAGCAATGTTTGATGATTAACATGCCGTCTTTTTCTTCAATTTGCGATGGCGCTAATGTTCGTAATTCTTCCAACATTTCTTCATGACAACGATGTACGGGAATAGCAACATTGGAATATTCCAGCGTATCCGCCATACGCCCAACCCTATCATGTCTTTTGACCAACTGATATTTTTGCTGTACATAACGCTGGTCAAAATCTTTATTCGGACCAAAAGTGTCTTTAATCACTTTAAATACAAAGGGGAAAGAAGGCAGCGTGAATACACTCATCACCAAACCTTTCACACCTGGTGCACAAATAAACTGGTCTTCGGAATAACGAAGATGCTGTAAAAACTCTCGCCAGAAAATATTTTTACTTTGTTTTTGCAAGCCCAACATGGTGTATAAATCCGCTTTGGAACGCATGGGCAGCATGGCTTGCAAATATTGAACATAGCCCGATGGCACATCCATTTCCACCAAAAAATACGCACGGGCAAAAGAAAACAAAACCGCAATCTGATGAGCTTCAAACAAAGCTGCATCAATCACCAGCCTGCCTTTGCGATTAAAAACCACCGCTAATGCAAAGGGATGTCTGTCATGACCGTTAATAATCTGACCAAAAACATAAGCACATTTATTGCGATAAAAAGCAGAATGCAGAACTTGAATATGTAAATTCAGTTCATTGGGTGGCCATTTTTCACCAAAATGGCGTTTCGCAGCACGCAAAATATTGCTGATGTCGCGTGATATATGGGCAAACGGAACTTTCCAATGAAAATGATTTAAAGCACTCACCAAACAAGAACGCAAACCGTCTTTATTGGGATAAAAAGAATTGAATGTACCAATTTCCGATTCAATGTATTCGGTGGATGTGGCAGGTTTCACAAAGATAAACTGATTGCTGTAATATTCTTTATCCAAAATTTTGGTGGACACCGAATTGAAAAAGGTTTCTGCCAATTCAGGTTGCTTGTGATTGACCAGTAACGCAATATATGCCGTTTTGGCATATTGCCAGATTTCTTCATTCAACACATTTGCCGCAAACTCTCGCCGCAAAACTTCCACCGCTTCTAAAACGCGGTCGTCATACATACGAATACGGTCGGCAACCAGTTGTTGAATCCCTTGCCAGTTTTGTTCTTCAAACAAGGTTTTTGCTTGCGTACTGCAAGCACGAAACATTGTGTAATGCTTATTAAAACCTGCCAAAATAGTATCTGCCAATGCAGTTGCATATTGTAAAGTGAGTTTATTCGGTGGCAGCATATTGACTTCCTTTGTTTAATATTTTAGGCAACCTGAAAACTATTCACTATTCTCATTATTCGTAGCGTTGGTTTTGATACTCTAAATAACCACCAATATGACGCCCTTTCGGGTCATGATGTGTCCAGTGAATAATTCCGCCTTCGGCGTTATAAATATAATCGCCGCGAAACCGCACATGGTCGCCTTTTTGCAAATTCGGCAGGCGTGGGGCCAAATCAATATTATGGGCGAACAGCAAAGTTAAACCGTTATTCAACTCCAACACAAAGCGTTGATGACGAGTACCTTTGTTATCATCCGCCAAAACCGCACGCACCTTGCCTTCACCTTCAACAGAAACATCGCGTGCTTTTGAGCGAAATGCTTGTTCAATCGCCCAATCGCCCACTACGGTTTCTTGCTGATGCTGATACGATGGCTTTTGTGAAGATTTTTTCTTTTTCTTTTTCTGATAATCTTTTTGCTGTAAAAAAGCCTGTGATTCAGAAATCACATTTTCTTCCTGTGTAGCATGAGAAGAGCGAAATAGCCAAAATCCCACTGCCAAAAGCATGATTGCTAAACAGGTCAAAATAATTTTCTTCATGAATAAACATCCAACCACCAACAAGCAACGGATTATAAACAACATTGACACAATCAGAAACAATATTTCTTTTTGAATTGAAATACTCATCATAAAGAGCAAGATTTCAATATTAAAAGAGGTTGTTCTTTGATGAAGTTTGTTTTCAGGCTGCCTGTGCGATACAAAAACCGCCCAGTTTATTGGGCGGTTTGGGGTTTTCAGGCTGCCTTTCAATAGGCAACCTGAAAGCATGATTGACTCATTTATGCAATCACAAAATGGTTATAAGTTAAATCCAAACCAGATGACAAATGCACAAAAGTGATGGCGTCTGCTGCTTTGCCTGTGCTGGTATAAGATAAATCGCCACTACCTGCATCATACAACAAATATTTTTGCCAATTATCACTGGTGATGCCATTGCTAGAAGTCAGTTGTAGACGGTCTTCTTTGGCATTGAAATCGGTAATAGTGTCGACATCATGAGCATAGGCATCGCAATCCGTAGCCAAATCAAACATAAAGATATCTTTGCCAGTACCGCCTGTCAGCGTATCTGAACCGCCGCCACCGCACAATTTGTCTGAACCGCCACCGCCATTCAAAACATTATCTTGATTATTCCCTTCAAGATAATTGTTGTGGGCATTGCCTGTGGCGTTGATTTTTTTCGTACCAGTTAAAATGATGTTTTCTACATTTTCAGGCAGGCTGAAAGTTACAGAACTGTATACCGTATCCGCACCATTATTCATGATTTCAATGACTTGGTCTTTGGCATCGTCAACGATATAAACATCATTGCCTTTACCGCCTTTGAGTATGTCTTCGCCCAAACCACCGTCCAAATAATCGTTACCCGCCCCACCTTCAAGGGTGTCGTTGCCACGATTTCCGTAGAGGATATTGTCCGAATCATTGCCAATCAAAGTATCTTTGTAATCCGAGCCAATCGCATTTTCAATCATGGTACCGTAACCAATAAACGCCTGTCCTGTGGTAGGATTAAAAGAATCATCCAAAGCAAAATGACTGGTTTTTGAACCTGTATAACACCAAGAACCAGGCGTTAAATTGATGTAAGCATCACGCGTTGCGGCAGAAGCATCAAAGGTATCATTCCCTGCCCCATCCCAAATATAGATATCACCATCAACAACATTTTTATTGTATTTTTTAAACTGATACACATCATTGCCAGTGCGTTGATTAGGATTCACACCAAAGCGATAGTGTAAATACGCTAAATCAAACATACCCAATTTTTCAGCCTGATTGGGATTGTATTCATAAGACAAAGCCGTAAGTTGACGATGATCTTCCGCCGCACTTAATTGAGGAGATTCGTGGGGGTGCTTACCACCCAAAGCATGCAAAGTTTCGTGCAAAGCGGTGATGTAATCAGAGGTTTCAAAAATATTATTGGGCAATTTGTATTTATTGATCATAATCGCACGCGGATTGATCGGTTCAATCAAATCGTCCAATTCATACCAATTCGACATGGTTCGACCTGCCTCGCCACCTAAATTTTGATCAATCCACAGATAGGTAAAATCTGCATCTTTAATAGATGCTTCTTTAAACTCTACATTGGCGTATTGACTGATTTCTGCCAAAGCTTTAATCACTGTGTTTTTATCAGCACTACTTGGGGCTCGCAAATTCCACCCCCAAACTTCCTTTTGAGTGGACTCGGTCAAGCCCATAGAAGAACCACTTAAATGAGGATTATAAATTTCTGTCTGCGAAAGAAAATGATATTTGATGACCGTTTTTTCTTCTTGACCAAAAGGATTTTTCGCCAAGAAACTGGGTTCATCGCCTGTTAATTCTTTTAATTCCTTGCTTAATTCCTTGCCATACGCATATCGACCAGGTGTCTTTTTCATATGCACCCATTCTTGACTTAATGCCTGAATAAAATAAGGCAAATCGTCATAAGTGGTTTCTTTCATTGATGAATGTGGCGTTGCAGAAACGCTTTTGGGATTGGCAGGATGTGCCACAGGAATATTGGTTGAATCTTGTACTGCATGAATACTTTGCGGATTTAAGGTTGCCACAATGGTGTAATCACCATCAGCCTGCGACATTAAGAATTTCATCGGAATATCAATACTAAAATACAAATTGGAATCCAACTGCGTTTTGAAAACCTGCGTTGTCCCATCTTGCTTGGAAAGGGTGATTTCCACATTTTGCAATTCTGTATGTTTTTTGACATCCAAACCGTAATCAGTCGCCTTACCACGAATGGTGTACGCAGAAGACAAATTCCCATTAACCCTATCAGGAATTTTTACTTCAATAATTTCAATTTTTGCATAGCCTTCACTGGGATTATCGGAAATATCATCCTGAACATTGATTTTTACCGTTTTAGAAACGCTTGCCCCTTGTTCATCTTTGGCGGTTACCGTTACGCTTACCGTTTTTTCTTTGTCATAATCCAAAGATTTGCCTGATTTAAGTTTCAGGCTGCCTGAAACCACTTCAAAACGGCTATCGTTCACTGAATAAGAAATTTTATCGCCATCTACATCGGTGGCTTTTACCGTAGTAATTGTGGCACCCTGAATATTTTCTTTAATCGAAACAGTATCCTTGCCTAATGTGAGTTCTGGGGGACGATTAATGTTGTCAGAAGCATCATCCTGAACATTGATTTTTACCGTTTTAGAAACACTTGCCCCTTGTTCATCTTTAGCGGTTACCGTTACGCTTACCGTTTTAGCTTTTTCATAATCCAAAAATTGACTAGATTTAAGTTTCAGGCTGCCTGAAACCACTTCAAAACGGCTATCGTTCACAGAATAAGAAATTTGATCGCCATCCGCATCGGTGGCTTTTACCGTAGTAATTGTGGCACCCTGAATATTTTCTTTAACCGAAACAGTATCCTTGCCCAATGTGAGTTCTGGGGTGCGATTTTTAGGAGTGTCATTCGATGATGACTGATTATCTGAACCACCACCACCACCGCCACCAGCAGCCGCAGCAATTCCCCCTACCAACAACAATCCACCTGCAAGTTTTGCTCCCAAAGGAAAACCCGTTTCTGCTGCCAAAAGAGGCATTTCCGTAGCAATATTGCTCGCCACAAGTGGCGTACCCATATCAATATTCGTTGCCACAAGTGGCGTTCCTGCGGTGGAAGTGGTCATCAAGGAGACATTGTTTTGCATCAAAAGATTAGGATCGCTCACAGGTGCATACTGCCCATAATTTTCTAAAATCAAAATCGGTTCGCCTTTGTCCATCAGCACCCAATCCGAACCTAAAATATGCATATTGGGCGAATCATGCAAAACCATGCCTGTTTCGTCCAACAGTTGATATGAAGTATCCGCCTGTGCTGTCAGTTTCACAGGTTTTCCCTGTTTGATGGTGTATTTTTTTACTACCTGCCCATTTTGAATGATATTTAAACGATACATAGCGTTTCCTTTATTTCAATTAAACTTGTTTCACACTTGTTAAACCAAAAAAACTCAACATCGCCAAAATAATTGCCACCAGCATGGTGATTACCATAGGAATAGCAGTATGCTCCCCCATAATGCCTACCAAAGGTGCGGCACAGGCACCCAGTAAAAATTGCAAAGCCCCTAAAATCGCCGAAGCCGTGCCCGCTACTTTGCTTGCTTGTTGAATCGCCAATGCACTGGCATTGCCAAAAATAAATCCACAACAAGCCAATGAAAAAAATAATACAGGCATAATGACCCATAAATTTGCTTGGATAACGATTAAAATCGTCAATATCAACACCCCAAACAGCATGATAAATAATCCAAATGATGCTTGCGTGCGTGGTGCAATGCGATCAACTAATTTAGCAGAAACCGCTCCTGCAAGCGTGGTACCAAAAGCATTGATGCCAAAAATCCAAGTGTATTGCGTTGGCGTTAAACCAAAAATCGTCTGAAATAAAAACGGCGATGCGGAAATATATGCAAACAAAGCCACAAAAATGAAGCCCACCGTCAGTGCATAGCCTAAATAAATGCGATTGCTCATCACCTGTTTGAATACAGACAATAGATTTTTAAAACCAGAAGCGGTGCGTTTTTCTTCAGGGTGCGTTTCGGGTAAATATCGCCATACACCAAAAAGCGATACTACCGCCATACACGCTAAAACCACAAATACCATTCGCCAATGACTGATTGAAATAATCAAATTGCCAATCATGGGAGCTAAAATGGGCGCCAAACCACCAATCATCATCATGATTTGAAATAATCGCACAGATTCTGTTGGTGTTCGAGAGCGATCAACAATAATCGCACGCGCCAAAACCACACCCGCTGCACCACCAAATCCCTGCAAAACACGAGCCATAATCAAAAAAGTAGCATTGCTTGCCAAACTGCATAAAATCCCCGCCAATAATAAAACAAATGTCCCAATCAATAAGGGTTTGCGGCGTCCAAAACGGTCAGATAATGGACCAAATAATAATTGTCCTACTGCTAAACCAATAAAAAAAGCGGTTAAAGTTAATTGTATAGACGCTGCTGGGGCATTAAAATTTTGAGCCATGCTTGGCAAGGCAGGAAGATACATATCCGTAGAAAGCGGAGCCACTGTGGATAATGAAATCAAAATCAAAATATGCAACAACGAAAGCGGCGGTTTGTAATTTTTCATGAATAATTTTTCCAATAATGATGTGCGTTATTTAAATGTTTCAGGCTGCCTGAAATGAAATCAGGCAACCTGAAACATGATTAAAAAGTATATCAACAAAGCACGCTTTTCATAAGCGAATTTTGAAATATCTTCAAAGGCTGTTTGGCGTAGATGAATTTAAATCCCCCGACATGGGTTCTGATGTTTCGGTAATGGCATATTTCTCTTCTGCCCACGCTCCTAAATCTCGCATTTTGCAACGCTCTGAACAAAATGGTCGAAAACGGTTTTCAGGTTGCCATTCAATCAATTTTCCACAAGTAGGACATTTGACTTGCATATTTACGGCTTCTGAACACAACATTTACGCAAACGAAAAGCAATGTCGCAAACCGATTGCGGTCCTCGTATATGCTGAAAATCAATCCCGACAAAGCGAATACACATCATGTATTTATTCACGGAAATTTCTGTCATCACCTGATTGGCAAAATCTGTTTCCACTTGAATCAACTCAACTTTTTGTTTGCCAATGCCTGAATCAGTATAAACACCTTTTTCTGCAACACATTCAGTTTCTTGGGCATTTTGACGCAAAAGTTTCAATAATAATTGAATAGAATTGCCTGTTGGCATCAGATTTTCTGCCCAAGTAAGCAGTTGTTGTTGTCTTTCTTCGGCAGGCAAATCTGCCCAATAGTAATAAGATGGCAAATCCACAGGATTCACGCTGCCTACAATCGCCATGTGTTGCTTTACATTCATCAGCCATTCATTATCACGCAAATGCTGTCCAAATTTTTGACGACTGTTTTGCAAAGCGGTCGCACATTCGGATAATTCTGCAAGAATGCTTTCTTCATAAGCACATTTTTTTTGCTGTTCAAGGTCTTGCAAAATATTCAGTTTCAGGTCAATGCGTGAAGCACATTCCATAATCTCAAACAAAGTATGCAAGGCTAAATGATGCTCATTAAACGATTCCGCGTAAACCGCCTGTTCAAAGCGATTAAATAAATTTTCAATACGCAAATATTTGCGTACATGTTCATTGATGGGATATTCAAAAGTAATAGTAGAAGCAGTCATATTAAACTTTCTTGATTTCTATTTTACTTCACAAAGTTTTTAAAAAACTGTGTTTCAGGCAGCCTGAAACACTTATATTTTACCGTTGTAAAGAGTGGAACTTTGGCAAAACTGGTAGATGTGCGTACAGTTAACAGCGGTAAAGTCCAACAAACGAAGACATAACAAATAGTTAGACAAGTTTGCGAACAACGCACAACAAAGCAACAAAGATACCAGTTTTGCAAAAGTTTCAGACTTTTTAATCATAATAAGGTTCCCTATCCCATCAATACTATAACGCTAAATAGCATTGATGCAAACGCTGAACCTGTGCTTGCGTATCTTTCAGGCTGCCTGAATTATCAATGATGTCATCAGCCAATTCTTTTCGTTCTTGACGAGTAGCTTGTAGTCTAATCATCGCTAATGCTTCGTCTTGCGATAAACGACTTCTTGACATAATTCGTTGAACTTGTTGATTTTCAGGACAATCCACCAATAACACACGATGAACTAATGTTTGAAAAATCGGCACTTCCACCAACAACGGTATTGCCAACAACCCATAAACACCTTGATATTCCGCCATTTTTCCTTGCATCTGCGAAAATATCAAAGGGTGCAAAATGCTTTCTAATTGCTGTTTTTTATCTGGGTTAGAAGTAATCAAATACCGCATCACATCGCGTTTCAGGCTGCCTGAAATAAAATCAATCACCTCATCACCAAAAGTTTGCCGAATCAATGGTATCGCTGCTCCATGATGCGTGGTGAGTTCATGAGCCACAGAATCAGAATCAATCACAGGAATGCCCAATTCCATAAAAAAAGTGGCAACCGCAGTTTTCCCACTACCGATGCCACCTGTTAATGCAATCCATTTCATGGCTTAACCACCACTAATCCACCATTGAACACCTTGCATAATGGGTCGCTGGAACATCAACATCACCCAGCCTGCAATCGCTAAATAAGGTCCAAATGGCATAGGTTGACTTTTGCCAATCTTCATTAGAATAGCAAAAACCAAACCTGTAACAGAAGCAAGTAGTGCAATAACTGGCAACGCCATCACGCCAAACCATGCACCCAAAGCAGAGAGCAATTTAAAATCACCAAATCCCATACCCTCTTTACCTGTAATCATTTTGAATAGTTGGTAAATGACCCATAAAACCATATAACCCAAAATCGCTCCCCAAACTGCATCAGAAAGCATAGTAAATGTGTGATGGGTATTGGCGATCAAACCAAGCCACAATAAGGAAAATGTCAGCGTATCTGGCAAAATCTGATGTTTCGCGTCAATAAAAATCATCGGAATAATCAAACCAACAAAAGCAACACCAAACAAAGCAGACCAATTCCAACCAAAACGCAAATAAACCAATAAAAACAAAACCGCAGTGAGTAATTCAACCAGTGGATATTGCCAAGAAATAGGCGTATGACATTGAACACATTTCCCTTTTTGAATCACAAAACTGATAATGGGAATATTCGACCAAGGCTTGATTGGTGTTTTGCAAACAGGACAATGGGATGGCGGATACGCCAAACTGAAAGGTGGCGTTTCTTCATCTGCTTCCTGCCCTAAAATAGATTTTGCTTCTCGTGTCCAAGCATCTTCTAAAATTAAAGGAAGACGATAAATCACGACATTGAGAAAACTACCCAATAACAGTCCAAAGATAAAAAACGCCACGCCAAACATATCATTAAGCTACAACATTACCCAAGTTGAACAATGGCAAGTACAAGGCAACCAAAATCACCCCAACAATACCACCTAACACGACCATGATAATGGGTTCCATCAAAGATGAAATATTAGCTACGGCAGTGTCTACTTCTTCTTCATAATAAGCAGATGCTTTATTCAACATATCATCTAATGAGCCAGCTTCTTCACCAATAGAAGCCATCTGCATAAACATATTGGGGAATAATTGCGAAGCATGCATCGCTGCGGTTAGTGAAGTACCCTGTGCAACCTGTTTACGAATTTTATGAGTGGCTTCTTCGTAAATAATGTTACCTGATGCCCCTGCAACCGATTCCAATGCTTCAACCAAAGGAACACCTGCGGTAAACAAGGTTGCTGTGGTACGCCCCCAACGAGCAATCGCCGCTTTGGTTACAATATCGCCAAAAATAGGGGCTTTTAACAACCAACCATCCACGCGTTTTTGTAACTCTGGTGAGCGTTTGTGCCATTGAATCAAACCAAACACTGTACCGCCCACAACCACCAACAATAAGAACCAGTGTGCAACAAAGAAGTCTGAAATATTCATCAATGTTTGAGTCAAAGCAGGAAGCTTGGCACCCATACCTTCATACACTGATTTAAATGAAGGCAACACAAACACCATCATCACCACAATCAAAGCAACCGCAACCACAACCACCATAGTTGGGTAAGTCAATGCACTTTTCACTTTTTTCTTGATAGATTCGGTTTTTTCTTTATAAGTTGCCAATTTATCCAACAAATCTTCTAACACCCCGCCAGCTTCCCCAGCTTGAACCAAGTTAACAAACAAATCATCAAAGTATTTAGGGTGTTTTGCAAATGCTTTGGACATTGACGAACCTTGCTCAATATCAGAACGAATATCCAACAACAATTCTGTCATTGATGGGTTGGAGTGCCCTTTCGCCACAATATCAAATGCTTGCAACAACGGTAAACCTGATTTCATCATGGTCGCCAACTGTCGTGAGAAGACCGTAACATCGCCAGAAGTAATCTTCTTCGCACGCGTTTTCTTGACTTTAACGATACTGATAACCTGAATACCACGACGCATCAGTTTATCGCGTGCTTCTTTCTCATTTCGTGCAACCACATCACCCCTAACCGATTGGTTATTGGTTCTGTTTTTACCCTCGTAGGTGAAAGTATCACCTTTTTCTTTAACAACAGGACGCGTTGCTGCCATAAATCAATTCCTTTTTCTCAATCGTTTAATCTATTCAATCCGTTTAATCATTTGTCTTCGCGACTACTTCTTCTAATGATGTAATCCCTTGCATCACTTTTAACAAACCTGCACGACGCAAATCTACCAATCCTTCTTGATAAGCCACATCAGCAAGGTCTTTTGCTGTACCATTAGCCATGATGATTCGTTGCATTGCGTCAGTAATCGGCATCACTTCGTAAATCCCTGCACGCCCCTTATAACTCTTACCACGACAATGGTCGCAACCGTTAGGACTTGGAGCGTACATTTTCCAGTTACCCGCTAAATCTTCATCAGTGAACCCCGCATCTTTCATGGCTGATTCGGGTGGGCGTTGAATCGCTACTTTACACTCTGGGCACAAACGACGCAACAAACGCTGTGCCATAATCAAATTCACAGAACTTGCAATATTAAACGGTGCAACCCCCATGTTCAACAAACGAGACAGGGTTGCTGGGGCATTGTTGGTGTGCAATGTTGAGAACACCATATGACCTGTTTGTGCCGCCTTAATCGCAATATCTGCCGTTTCCAAATCACGAATCTCACCGACCATAATAATGTCTGGATCTTGACGCAAGAATGATTTTAAGGCTGCCGCAAAAGTTAGCCCCTGTTTGTCATTCACATTCACCTGATTGATACCAGGCAAGTTAATTTCTGCTGGGTCTTCGGCAGTAGAAATATTCACATCTGGCTGATTCAAAATGTTTAAGCAGGTATACAAAGACACGGTTTTACCAGAACCTGTTGGACCTGTTACTAACACCATGCCATATGGTCGATGTACTGCTTCCAACAGCATTTCTTTTTGATAAGGCTCAAAACCCAAAATATCAATATTCAAATTCGCTGCTGATGAATCCAAAATACGCATTACAATTTTTTCACCAAACAGCGTAGGCAATGTACTCACACGAAAGTCGATGGCTTTGTTCTTGGTAACATTCAATTTCATACGACCGTCTTGTGGAATACGCTTTTCAGAAATATCCAAACGACTCAATACTTTAATACGCGTAGAAATTTGGTCTTTAATTGCCAACGGTGGCTGAACAATTTCACGCAACTGACCGTCTTGACGGAAGCGAACTCGTGAGAAAAATTCATAAAACTCAAAGTGAATATCTGATGCTCCACCGTTAATCGCATCTAATAAAGTTTTATGCACAAAGCGTGCCACAGGTCCATCTGCGTCTTTATCTTCTTCTTGAATATTTTGTGCGGCAGGTGCAGAACCTGCAAACAATTCATCATCTTCTAAATCATCAAACAGAGCTGTTGATTTTTGACCTAAATTATCCAGAATGTTTTTTAACTGATCGTCTTGTACTACCACCACTTCAAGCGTCATTCCAGAACTAAACATCATTTTGGAAATAACTGGCAATAAGGTAGGATCAGAAAGAGCGACAAATACTTTATTCCCACGACAGAATAAAGGCAACGCATGGTATTCCAACATAGCATCTTCGGATAGCACAGGCGTTTCTGGTAAAGTACCTGATGGTTCGTAAGCAGATAAATCAAACAGTGGATAGCCAAACAAAGACGAGCCAAACTCCGCCAATTCTTTGGGGGTAATCAATTTTTCGGCAAATAAAAAACTGGGAAAACTTTTTTCTTCAGAAGATGCGAATTTTTTCAAAACCTCTTCTGCTTTGGCTGGTTCGACCTTTTTCTGTTGAACTAACGCACGCAACAAACCTGCTTTCATACCTTGCCTCTGTAATCTATTCAATCAGTGAGAAGTGTAAACTACTTTTTATCATTTTGCCAAATTGAAATACTTCAATAAATCGCTATTTTTAAAAAATTGTTGATAATATGCCACACAAAAACTTATACAGCACCCCCAAATTGAACGCCCGTTTAAGAGTTCAAATATTTTTGTGCCTCTTCAAAATCGTCAAAATGATGTTTAATACCTTGAATTTCCTGATAATCTTCATGTCCTTTCCCTGCGATTAAGATAATATCATCTGCATTCGCATGGGCAATGGCGTACCCAATCGCCGTAGAACGATTGGTGTTAACATATTCAGGTTGCCTGATTGAGACCAAAATATCATCAATAATCGCTTCTGGTTCTTCAAAGCGTGGATTGTCTGATGTAACCACTACCATATCAGCATATTCTTGGGCGATTGTCCCCATCATGGGGCGTTTTCCCTGATCGCGATTACCACCACAACCAAATACACACCACAATCGTGAAGACGGCGATTTCATTTCTTGCAAAGTGATCAAAGCATTTTTCAGAGCATCTGGCGTATGGGCATAATCAATCACGATCAACGGTTTTTTATCGTTAAAAATACAGTCCATACGCCCTTTGGCAGGCTGAATATGAGCAAGCACTTGGGCAATTTTATTGAGTTCAAACCCATTCACTGCCAAAGCTGCCACACAGGCTGCTAAATTTTGTGCATTAAAACGCCCCAATAAACGATTCTGAATGGTGATTTGTCCCCATAATGTTTGAAATGTACAAATATTTCCTGAAAAAGCAGCCTGAAAATTTTTAATACAAACATCTGCATCAGCAGAAAAACCATAGGTAATGACTTGCAACTGTGGGCGTTGCTGCCGTAGTTCTTCCGCCAATGAACGACCAAAATCATCATCTATATTGATAATTGCATGGGTCAAATGATGCCAATAAAAAAGTCGCTTTTTGGTTTGTGCATAATGTTCCATGTCGCCGTGATAATCCAAATGATCACGCGTAAGATTGGTGAATATCGCTGTGCGAAACATCACACCATTGACACGAAATTGATCCAATCCATGACTGGAAACTTCCATACTGACCGCACAGGCACCCTGAAAGACAAATTGGCGAAATAAATTTTGCACAGTTACCGCTTCGGGGGTTGTGTGGGTAGTTTTTTGTAAATTATCCCAAAATCCATTGCCCACCGTACCAATTAGGGCACATTTCTCACCCAATGCGTCCAATGCTTGTGCCAACCATTGTGTGATGGAAGTTTTACCGTTTGTGCCTGTTACACCAATGGTCCGCACTTTTTGCGATGGATTGTCTAAAAGATATGCCGCCACTTCGCCTGCGTGTTCGCGTAAATTGGGAATACCAATAGCAGGAATGTCGCTGTTAAAAGAAAAATCATCGCTGGATTCATAAATAATTGACGAGGCACCCTGTAAAATCGCTTGTTGAATATAATCACGACCATCGGCATATTCTCCGCGATACGCCATAAAAACAGCACCTGTCTTTACTTGACGAGAATCTGCAACCAAAGCAATGTTTTCAGGTTGCCTGAAAATGCTTAAAGCATCAAGATTTAAATCATTGCTTAAAGATAATTCACTGTACATAACTATTGGCAGAAGTGTATTTGGTTTTAGGAACATTCATTAAAGACAATGTTCCGCCCATAATTTTAGAAAATACTGGAGCTGAAACCACACCACCGTAATAACCGTTTTCTTTGGGGTGATCTACCAATACTGCCACAATCACTCGCGGATTGTGAACAGGAGCAAAGCCTGCAAACAACGCATTGTATGTTTTGTCTTGATAACCACCTATACCCAGTTTTTTAGCAGTTCCTGATTTAGCTGCAACATGATAGCCCGCAACCGCCCCCAAAGTTCCTGTTCCACCTGGTTCGGTTACGGTTTGCATCATTTGGGCAACCGTTGCGGCAGTTTCTGGTTTAATTACAGGCACGCCCTCTGGGGCAACATCTTGTTTCATAATTGACAAGGGCAACAATTTTCCGTCATTCGTAAAAATGGTATAAGACCTTGCCAAATGCAACAAACTAATCTGGAAATGATAACCAAAGCCAATATTCGCCTGATGAAGTGGTGCCCATTTCTCCCACGGATGCACAACACCTTTTGCCTCACCTCCTAAACCTGCATTCACTTTTTGCGATAAACCCAAATCTTGCATATAGTGATGCAAATTTTCTCGCTTGATTTTTAAAGCAATTTTGGCAGCTCCAATATTGGAAGATTTGGTGATAATACCTGTTACATCTAATTGTGGATAAACATGAGTATCTCGAATTTCACGCCCACTCACATTGAAAGCACCTGTATAAAAAACATCATTTGCGTGAATCAATCCATCATCCAATGCTTTGGCGATAAACAATGGTTTGACGGTTGAACCTGGTTCGACCACATCAGTTACGGCATGATTTTTACGCATTTCTGGACTGTATTTCGTAAATTGTTCTGGATTGAAAGTTGGATAATTCGCCAAAGCCAGAATTTCTCCTGTTTTGGCATCCAAAACCACTGCCGAAGCCTTGTTAGCCTTGTGATATTCTACTGCTGTTTTCAACGCATCTACTGCCAAAGCCTGAATGTTTTTATCTAATGACAAAACGATGTTTTGCCCATCAATAGGTGCTTTATTCTCACTACTGGGCAATACATCAATAAAATTGTCATGATTGTCTTTAATCAGTTTGCGTTTGCCATCTACGCCTTGCAGGATTGTGTTGTGAGCATATTCCAATCCTTCCAAGCCTGATGTTCTGAACATATTACTTTCGTTATTCCAATCATTTTTTGTAAAGCCAATTACAGAACCAAACAGATAGCCATCAGGATAATGTCGTAATTCCGTAGGCTCGATTTTTAGTCCACCAACATTTAATACAGAAAGTTTGTCCACAACAGATTGATCCACGCTTTTTGCCAATACTTTCTTACGCTTTGTTGCATTATCTTTTTCGTAAGTGCGGAAATTAAAATCTTTTAACAAACCTTTAACAGGCAAATTCAAAATACGAGCCACTTCGTGGATATTGTTGATGTATTTTTCTTCTCGTTCATTGATTTTGGCAATTTTATCGGCATAATTGCCCGAGCGATGTCTTTTCATCACATTTTGACGCTGTTGATCAAAATTAGGCAATTTATAAGGATCCAGCACAATATTCGCCCTTGTTTCACTAATCGCCAAAATGGCTCCATGACGATCCAACAGCTGTCCGCGTTTACTGGGTTCAATCACATTACGGATAAAAGTATTATCGGTTTTTTTCTGCCAATCAGTAGTGTCGTTCAGTTGAAACCAAATGGTCTTGTAAATAAGATAGGCAAATGCAAACGCCACAATAATCAAAACGAATGGAAAACGAGTTCTATCCGCCGTAAATTTTGTGTCTTTATTTCCTGTTGCCATGCGTGCTTTGGATCTGTTATCAACCAACATTACTGAATTTCCTTACGGTTTTCATCGCTTGCCGCACTCATGCCGCGTTGTTTGGCCACTTGTTGAGTACGCTGCGCACTGATTAACTCTGTTTCTTGAAGTTGCAATACTTCATGCTCTTTGCGTAATTCTCTTTCAATATCTCGTTCATCTTCCAATGTTCTGAAAGTATCTCGTTGCTGGCTATGAACGGTAATCAGCAAAATGCCTGAAACCACCACCGCTACTAATAAAATACTGTTAATCAAAAACATTTTCATGATGACCAAATTCCTTGTGTGCGTTCTGCAACACGCAATATGGCGGATCGTGAGCGAGGATTGCGGGCGATTTCTTCCGCATCTGGACGAATCGCTTTACCTATGATTTTTAAAGGCGGAATGCAATCATGTCCTCGAACATCAACCCAACGCGGTAGTAAAGGTGGGGTAGCATTTTCTTTCATAAAATGCTTGACTATTCGATCTTCCAATGAATGAAAAGCAATGACCGCCAATCGTCCACCTGTTTTCAGGGTGTCTGCAACCTGTGGTAATACTGCTTGAATTTCGTCTAATTCATGGTTAATCGCAATTCGCACACCTTGAAATGTTCGTGTTGCTGGATTTTGTCCTTTTTCGTATTTCTTCACACAACGCTTGCAAATCTCTGCCAATTCAAAAGTGGTTTGCAAAGGTTTTTGCTTGCGTTGTTCCACAATGTTTGCCACGATGCTTTTCCAAAATCGTTCTTCACCGTAATCGCGAATGGCGATTGTCAGTTCTTTTTCATCTGCTGTATTCAACCATTCTGCGGCAGTTACTCCTTTTGTGGTATCCATTCTCATATCCAAAGGAGCATCAAAACGAAAACTAAAACCACGACTGTGTTCGTCCAATTGTGGTGAAGACAGCCCTAAATCAAACAATGCACCGTCTATTTCATCAATATTCAGACGCTTTAAGGCAGCCTGAAAACTCACAAACCCATCATGAATCAAGTGAAACCTTGCATCTTGCTCCATGATTTTTTTGCCCACTTCTATGGCTTGTGGGTCTTTATCAAAAGCAATCAAACGACCTTGCTGTCCCAATCGCTCTAAAATCAAACGACTGTGTCCGCCACGACCAAATGTGCCATCAACATATACGCCATCTAGGCGTATCGCCAACGCATCAACCGCAGGTTGCAACAAAACCGTAATATGTTCTTCCATAAATCTTCAATACGCATTAAATGCGTACATTGTGTTCTGCTAATGCAGCTTCTAAATCTTCTGGTGCAATCGACAAGGTATTCGCCATTTGTGCGTCCCATGCTTGAATTGACCAAATCTCCAAATGATTGTCGTTGCCGACAAAAATCACATCTTTATCATCGCTAAAATCAGTTAAAGAACGCAGTCTTGGTGGAATCAAAATACGCCAAGAACCATCTGGATTGATTTTTTCCGCATTACCTTTCATTAAATTTGCTACGCCACGCAATAGGGAAGATTCGTTCATTTTTGGCAATTCTTCGCTTTTTACGATTTGCCATTGCGAAGCAGGATAAAGCAATAAATGCGTTTTGGCTTTCAAGGTTGCATATAAAACACCAGAATCAAACGCAGACAGCGTATCGCGGAATTTAGCGGGAATCGCCAAACGCCCTTTGCTGTCGATTGTGGCTTCTTGTACGCCAAGAAATTCTGGGGTTTCCATCGGTGTTCTGCTTGATTTCACTGAAAAACGCTTTTCAAAATCGGTAAAAAACGATACATTTAGGAAAATTTTTCCACATTACGACATTTTTTACCACTTCTTCCCACAATCTTACCCAAAATGCTATTTTTCGTCAATCACTTAACAAGGAAAAAAATATCATGTCGAATCATCTGCCACTTCCTTCTGATGAAGAATTATTGATTTCTCAAAAATTGATTAAACAAGTTGTTGATTTAATTGATAAAAATGATGGTTTCATTCCGTTTGACCAATATTGGAATACCATTTTGTATACGCCGCATTTAGGCTATTACAGTGGTTCGGCTTACAAAATTGGCAGACAGGGCGACTTTACGACAGCGCCACAACTGACTGATTTATTCGGTAAAACTTGGGCAAGACAAATCGCGGAAATCCTTCCGCAAACCGAAGGCAATGTGTATGAATTCGGTGCAGGTACTGGTGTTTTGGCGGTTGATTTATTGGATGCGTTGGCAGAACAGGGTTTGCATCATTATTACATTATTGAAATATCGCCCAATTTGCGTGCCAGACAGCAAGAAATCATTGTTTCTAAAATGCCACAATATGCCGATCGCGTGATTTTTTTAGACAGGCTTCCTGAATATTTTGACGGTGTGGTGATTGGTAATGAAATTTTGGATGCAGTGCCCTGTCAGGTATTTGAATGTCGTAATGATGGTATTTTTGAGATGGGCGTTACACATCATCATGGACAACTGCAAGAAAGTTTTCAGCCTGCCTCTAAAATCTTGATTGATGCTATACCGCATTGGATTTCTACCGATTATGCCCTACCCTATCGCAGTGAAATCATTTCGCAACAAACTGCTCTTACCGCCACCATTGCACAAAAATTACGAAAAGGGGCTTTGATGTGGATTGATTATGGTTTTGATGAAAATGAGTTTTATCATCCGCAACGCAACAAGGGAACGATGATTGGGCATTATCGCCACCACACGGTCCAAGATCCTTTTTTCTATCCTGCTTTAATGGACTGGACTGCTCATGTGAATTTTAGTGCGATTGCCGAAGCGGCAACTTCTGCGGGCTTGGATTTTATTGGATACACGCATCAGGCTTCGTTTTTGTTGAGTTTAGGCATTACCGATTTATTAGAACAAAAAGGCGACACTGCTTCGGAAAATTACATTCGCCAAGCGGCTGCCTGTCAGAAATTGCTCAATCCGCAAGAAATGGGAGAAATTTTTAAAGTGATTGGTTTTGGCAAAAACATCAACCATGATTGGACGGGCTTTAACGGCATTGATTTAAGTCGTAAATTGTAAATATTTTCAATGCTCATAAAGAACACTGCCCATATTGAGAAAACATCACCTTTTTTGATTATTACGCCGAATATTACGCTCAAAAGTTTCTGTTTTAAAAAACATTTAGCAAAAATCTTTGCCATGATGATGGTAAGAATTTCCTTTGTCTTCAATGTTTGCTTTAAGAGTACTCTTAAAGGGCAGTCTTGACAAAGACTGCCCTCGGCGAAAAATTTTCCCCTGCATTTTTTTTGGGGCTGTATTAGATTAGCAGTTATGATAGACTGCAAAAATGAAGATAACGCATTGTAAATTAAAGAAATCTGTACAGAAGAAACTGCTTGAATTTTTTGTATTAGAAGTTACAGCAAGAAGTGCAGCCGATATT